>NZ_JBBOPI010000001.1:0-10000 GCF_038003525.1 Solibacillus sp. FSL H8-0538
TTGGAACATTTAGATAAACTATGGAATGCTGTCCTGGCCCAAGCTGAACAAAAAATTTCAAAACCAAGCTTCGAAACATGGCTGAAATCAACTAAATTGCTTTCTCATAAAGGAACAAATATAACTATTTCAGCTCCAAACTCTTTTGCTCGTGATTGGCTAGAGAACTACTATATTCACTTAATTACAGGCATTTTAAATGAGTTAACAGGAGAGGACTTGCTGATCAAATTTGTTGTTCAGAAGGATCAAGGTACAGATGACTTCGAACTACCACCACCAATTACCCAAGCGAAAGGTAATGACCACCATGACATTTCGCCCGGCATGTTAAACCCGAAATATACGTTCGACACGTTTGTTATCGGGTCTGGTAACCGTTTTGCACACGCTGCATCACTTGCCGTAGCAGAAGCACCAGCAAAAGCCTATAATCCTTTCTTTATTTATGGGGGGGTAGGACTTGGTAAAACGCACTTAATGCATGCAATTGGCCATTATGTAAAGGAACATAATCCAAGTGCAAATGTAGTGTATTTATCATCAGAAAAATTTACAAATGAGTTTATTAACTCGATTCGTGATAATAAAACAATTGATTTCCGTAATAAATACCGTAATGTAGATGTACTACTAATTGACGACATTCAATTTTTAGCTGGGAAAGAGTCTACGCAAGAGGAATTTTTCCATACATTTAATACGTTGCATGAGGAATCAAAACAAATTGTCATTTCAAGTGACAGACCGCCAAAAGAAATTCCAACATTAGAGGATCGTCTACGTTCACGCTTTGAATGGGGCTTAATTACTGATATTGCACCACCTGATTTAGAAACGCGTATTGCTATTTTACGTAAAAAAGCAAAGGCCGATCGTTTAGATATTTCAAATGAAGTGATGCTATATATTGCAAACCAGATTGATACGAACATCCGCGAACTTGAGGGAGCACTAATTCGCGTTGTTGCTTATTCTTCATTGGTGAATGAAGATGTGACACCTGAACTAGCTGCGGAGGCATTAAAGGACATTATGCCAAACGCAAAGCCGCGAAAAATTTCGATTTTGGACATTCAAAATGCTACTGGAGAGCACTTTCACATACGACTTGAGGATTTTTCAGCGAAAAGACGAACAAAATCAATTGCATTTCCGCGCCAAGTAGCTATGTTTTTATCACGTGAGTTAACGGACTTCTCTTTACCTAAAATAGGAGAGGAATTTGGGGGACGTGACCATACAACCGTAATTCATGCGCACGAAAAAATCTCGTCTATGCTAAAAATAGACCAGCAACTCCAGCAAGATATTAAGCAAATTCGTAGTATGCTAGGTAAATAATTTTGGGGATAACTTGGGTTTTTCTGCACAAACTTATACACAGTCTATCTACATGTGGATAGACTGATTCTATTCGTTTCAACGCACTTATCCACAAATCCACAGGACCTATTACTATATCTATTAAAATCTTTAACTAATAAATAATTATATAAGTGAGGTAAAACAATGAAATTTGAGATTATGCGAGATCGCTTATTAGCAGGACTAAATGATGTCATGAAAGCAGTAAGTTCAAAAACAACGATTCCGATTTTAACAGGAATTAAAATTGATATTACAAACGAGGGAATGAGTTTAACAGGTAGTGATGCAGACATTACAATTCAAACATTTATTCCAGTTGAAGATAATGGCGAACAGCTAATGACGATTTCTCAAACAGGTTCAATTGTGTTACAAGCAAAAATGTTTAATGAAATTATTCGAAAATTACCTACAAATGATGTAGAAATTGAAGTATCAAACGGATCTGCTACACATATACGTTCTGGAAAATCTGATTTTCACCTAATTGGCATCGATGCAGCAGAGTATCCACTACTTCCTGAAATTTCAGCTGATCGCCAATTCTCAATTCCAGCCGATTTATTAAAATCAATTATTCGCGAAACAGTATTTGCGGTAGCGACATCTGAAAGTCGTCCGGTGTTGACAGGTGTAAACTGGAAAATTCAAGGGGATGAATTAATATGCGTTGCTACGGATAGTCACCGTTTAGCACGTCGCACAGTAAAACTAGAACAATTACCTACAGAGGTTAACTCTGTTGTTATTCCAGGAAAAAGCTTAAATGAATTAAATAAAATTCTTGAAGACACAACAAATCCTGTACAAATTGTGATTACTAATCAGCAAGTATTATTTAAAACAGAAGATGTACTCTTTTTCTCTCGCTTACTAGAAGGGAATTACCCTGATACATCGCGTTTAATTCCAGAAGACTACAAAACAAATGTAACAATTAACGGCAAATTTTTATTACAAGCAATTGATCGTGCCTCACTTTTAGCACGTGAAGATCGTAATAACGTTGTTCGTTTTGAAACGTTAGAAAACAATATTGTTGAGGTTTCATCGAACTCGCCTGAAATTGGTAAAGTAGAAGAACAAATTCAAGTAGAGGGATTAGAAGGGGAAAGCTTAAAGATTTCATTTAGTGCAAAATACATGATGGAAGCGTTAAAGGCGATTGATGGCCAGGATGTAGTGATTCAGTTCACAGGTGCAATGAGACCGTTTATTTTACGTTCTGTACATGACAACGCAATTTTACAGCTGATTTTACCTGTACGTACGTACTAATATGCAATGTCGTTATGGTCCAGATAGTCGCACATGCGGCTATCTTTTTTTACTTATGAACAAATTTTAGGTATGATAGAAGGATAGATTTTAATTATACGGAGGATGAATTTACTGTGAATGAATTAGTAATTAATACAGAATATGTGACACTTGGACAGGTTCTTAAAATGACGGATACGATTAGTTCGGGTGGTATGGCAAAATGGTTTTTAAGTGAACATGAAGTATACGTGAACGGAGAAGTAGAGGATCGACGTGGTCGTAAACTACGTAACGGCGATATGATCAATATTCCGGGGGTAGGTCGTTTCCGCATTGTGGATAAGAACGGAGAAAAATAATGAATATTGAGCGTTTGCAGCTGACTAATTATCGCAACTACGAATCGCTAACACTTGATTTTTCACCGAAAATAAATGTCTTCATTGGAGAAAATGCACAAGGAAAAACAAACGTTATGGAATCCATCTACGTTTTAGCTATGGCCAAGTCTCACCGGACATCAAACGATAAAGAATTGATACGTTGGGATACGGATTATGGTAAAATAGAAGGTGTTGTACAAAAACGATACGGTAGTCTCCCAATTGAACTTACTGTCTCTAAAAAGGGAAAAAAAGGGAAGATTAATCATCTAGAACAAACTAAACTAAGCAACTATATTGGGCAGATGAATGTCGTGATGTTTGCACCTGAAGATTTAAATGTCGTAAAGGGAAGTCCACAAATTCGACGTCGATTTATTGACATGGAGATTGGGCAAATTTCACCTGTGTATTTGCATGATTTATTAACTTTTCAAAAAATATTAAAACAGCGTAATCACTTACTAAAAAATAATCAAGGGCGTTCATCAATCAATGATGTTATGTTCGATGTTTATACGGAGCAATACATTCAAGCTGCCGTTCAAATTATTCGTAAAAGGTTTCAATTTATGGAACTTTTGCAGGAATGGGCAGAACCTATTCATTCAGGTATTTCTCGCGGTCTTGAAACACTAGTTATTAAATATCGCCCTGTAACGGGAATGGATGCTAGCTGGACAGCAGAAGAAATGGCGAAGTATTTGGAAAAGAAGCTTGCTGAAGTAAAACAACGGGAACTTGAGCGTGGGGTAACGTTAATTGGTCCACACCGAGATGATTTGCAGTTTTTAGTAAATGGTTATGATGTTCAAACATACGGATCACAAGGTCAACAACGCACAACGGCACTTTCTTTAAAACTTGCTGAAATTGAGTTAATTAAGCAAGAGACGAAAGAAGCGCCTATTTTATTGCTCGATGATGTGTTATCTGAATTAGATGATTACCGACAGTCACATTTGTTGAGCACGATTCAAGGTGAGGTACAAACATTTGTTACCACAACAAGTGTCGAAGGGATCCATCATGATTCGATGGAGCATGCAAAAATGTTCCACGTGAAACAAGGGGCAATTGACCAATAACACAAGGGGTCATAATGGCACTTTCTATAAATAAAAAAGCGTGTTGAAACGCTTATCAAGAGACACATACTGAGGTTACGAAAGAGTAGGTGAACATGGTGGCTTTAGAAGAAAAAGAAATTCAGCACGAAGCGTATGATGCTGATCAAATACAAGTACTAGAAGGCTTAGAAGCTGTTCGTAAACGTCCAGGAATGTACATCGGTTCAACGAGTTCAAAAGGTTTACACCATTTAGTTTGGGAAATCGTTGATAACAGTATTGACGAAGCTTTAGCTGGTCACTGTACACATATTACAGTTGCTATCGAAAAAGATAACTGGATTCGTGTTGAAGATAACGGACGCGGGATACCCGTAAGTACGCAAGAGAAAATGGGTATCCCTGCAGTCGAAGTTATTATGACTGTACTACATGCGGGTGGTAAATTTGGCGGCGGCGGTTATAAAGTATCCGGCGGTCTACACGGTGTAGGTGCTTCGGTAGTAAATGCTTTATCAGAGACAACTGAAGTATACGTAAAACGTGACGGGCATGTGCACGTAATTGTATTCGAGCGTGGTAAAACGGTTCAACCTTTAAAAGTTATAGGGGATGCGGATGAAACCGGTACAATGACACGTTTCAAAGCAGACCAAGAAATTTTTAAAGAAACAACTGTTTATGAATTCGATATATTAGCAACGCGTGTTCGCGAACTTGCTTATTTAAATCGCGGTATTCGCATTACAATTGCGGACGAGCGTGAAGAAGAAATACGTTCAACAACATATCACTATGAAGGTGGTATCCGTTCATACGTTGAACATTTAAATGCCAATAAAGAGCCTATACATGAACCGATTGATGTATTTGGTGAAAAAGAGGGTATTTCTGTTGAGATTGCGATGCAGTATAATGCAGGATTCTCGTCAACAATTATGTCATTTGCCAACAATATCAATACGTATGAAGGTGGTACGCATGAATCGGGCTTTAAAACTGCGTTAACACGGGTTATTAATGATTACGCACGTAAAAACGGACTTTTAAAAGATGCGGATACGAATTTAACGGGTGAGGATGTTCGTGAAGGTTTAATTGCGATTGTTTCTGTTAAACACCCAGATCCTCAATTTGAAGGACAAACGAAAACGAAATTAGGTAACTCTGAAGTTAGCCAAATTACAAATTCATTATTCTCTGAAGGCTTTGAACGATTCATGCTAGAGAACCCTTCTGTTGCTCGCCAAGTTGTAGAAAAAGGTACGATGGCTGCGCGTGCGCGTGTTGCTGCGAAAAAGGCACGTGAATTTACACGCCGTAAATCAGCACTAGAAGTATCAAGCCTTCCTGGTAAGCTTGCAGACTGTTCTTCAACAAAACCATCTGAATGTGAAATATACATTGTAGAAGGTGACTCTGCCGGCGGTTCTGCAAAATCAGGTCGTGATCGTCACTTCCAAGCGATTTTGCCTCTACGCGGAAAAATCTTAAACGTTGAAAAAGCACGCTTAGATCGTATTTTAGGAAATGCTGAAATTCGTGCGATGATTACAGCGTTTGGTACAGGCATTGGTGAAGAATTTAATTTAGAAAAGGCACGTTATCATAAAATCGTTATAATGACGGATGCCGATGTCGATGGTGCGCATATTCGCGTCTTACTATTAACGTTCTTCTTCCGTTTTATGCGTCCATTAATCGAAGCCGGGTATGTCTACGCTGCGAAGCCACCACTTTATCAAGTAAAGCAAGGGAAGAACTTAGAATATTGTTATTCTGACGAAGAACTACAAGAAATTTTAGAGCGTCTACCAAAATTACCAAAACCAAATGTTCAGCGTTATAAAGGGCTTGGTGAAATGAATGCAGAACAACTTTGGGATACGACAATGGATCCAGAGCACCGTACATTAATTCGAGTAGAGCTTGATGATGCAATTGAAGCAGATAAGATTTTCGATCATTTAATGGGCGATGAGGTAGCACCACGTCGTGATTTTATTGAAGAAAATGCAGTGTACGTAAAAGATTTAGATATTTAGTGCAATTGGAAGGAGGTCCTTGTTATGTCTGACATTCAACATGGGAAAATTCAATCAAGAAATATTACGACGGAAATTAAGACGTCGTTTTTAAGTTATGCAATGAGCGTAATTGTTTCACGTGCTTTACCAGATGTACGTGATGGATTAAAACCTGTACATCGTCGTATTTTATATGGGATGCAAGAGCTAGGAAATACTTCAGATAAGCCATACAAAAAATCCGCGCGTATAGTCGGCGATGTAATGGGGAAATTTCACCCACATGGCGACTCGTCCATTTATGATGCAATGGTACGTATGGCGCAAAGCTTCAGCTATCGTTACATGCTAGTAGACGGACATGGTAACTTCGGTTCTGTCGATGGCGACGGAGCAGCAGCCATGCGTTATACGGAATCTCGTATGTCTAAAATCGCAATGGAAATGCTACGTGATATTAACAAAGATACGATTGATTTCGGAGATAACTATGATGGTAGTGAGCGCGAACCACTTGTCCTACCAGCACGTTACCCGAACTTACTAGTGAACGGTGCTTCTGGTATCGCGGTAGGGATGGCAACAAATATCCCACCACATCAGCTAGGTGAAACAATTGATGCAGTCCTTGCATTATCGGAAAATCCGGCTATTACAACAGAAGAACTAATGGAAATAATGCCAGGCCCAGATTTCCCAACAGGTGGTCTTATTTTAGGTCGCAGTGGAATTCGTCGTGCGTATGAAACAGGGCGCGGCTCAATTATGATTCGTGCAAAAGTTGAAATTGAAACAAAAGCGAATGGTAAAGAGACGATTTTAATTCATGAACTTCCTTACCAAGTGAATAAAGCAAAATTAATTGAAAAAATTGCAGAGCTCGTTCGCGATAAAAAAATCGATGGTATTACTCATTTACGTGACGAGTCAGATCGTCGCGGGATGCGTGTAGTTATCGAAATCCGTCGTGACGCGAATGCCAATGTTGTACTAAATAATTTATATAAGCAAACAGCGATGCAATCAAGCTTCGGTATTAATATGCTGGCGCTTGTTGATGGTCAACCAAAAGTACTGAGCCTAAAAGAAGCGTTATATCATTACTTAGAGCATCAAAAAGTTGTCATCAAACGCCGTACTGCTTTCGAACTTCGCAAAGCAGAAGAGCGTGCACATATTTTAGAGGGCTTACGTATTGCCCTTGATCACATCGATGAGATTATTGCGATTATTCGTGGATCTCGCAACGGAGACGAAGCAAGACCACAATTAATGGAGCGCTTTAACTTATCTGAGCGCCAAGCACAAGCGATTTTAGATATGCGTCTTGTTCGTTTAAGTGGATTAGAGCGTGAAAAGATTGAGGCAGAATACCAAGAGCTTCAAAAGTTAATCGTAGAGTTAAAGGCGATTTTAGCGGATGAAGGGAAAGTAATTGAAATCATTCAGCGTGAAATGACGGAAATCAAAGAGCGTTTTAATGATAAACGCCGTACAGAAATTACTGTTGGCGGTATGGAAATGATTGAGGATGAGGATTTAATTCCACGTGAAAACTCAGTTGTTACCCTAACGCATAACGGATATATTAAGCGTTTAGCTGCGAATACATATCGCAGTCAAAAACGTGGTGGTCGCGGTGTGCAAGGAATGGGCACAAATGAAGATGATTTCGTTGAGCATTTACTATTCACATCGACGCATGATACGATTTTGTTCTTTACAACGAAGGGCAAAGTATTCCGCACAAAAGGTTATGAAATTCCAGAATACGGGCGTACGGCAAAAGGCTTACCGCTTGTAAACCTGCTAAATGTAGAAAAAGATGAGAAAGTAACAGCAATGATTCGCGTTGACGAATTCAAAGAGGATGCTTACTTTATCTTTACGACAAAAACAGGTATTACTAAACGTACACCAGTTTCTCAATTTGCGAATATCCGTACAAATGGTTTAATTGCGATTGGCCTACGTGAAGATGATGATTTAATTTCTGTTCGTTTAACAGATGGTACGAAGCAAATTATTATCGGAACACGTGACGGTATGTTAGTTCGCTTTAAAGAGGACGATATCCGTTCAATGGGCCGTACTGCAGGTGGTGTTCGCGGAATTAAATTACGCGAAGGTGATCACGTAGTAGGTATGGAAATTATCGAACCTGGACAGGAAATTTTAGTCGTTACTGAAAAAGGTTACGGTAAACGTACGCCTGAAGAAGAGTATCGCTTACAAAGCCGTGGTGGTGTTGGTCTAAAAACAATGCAAATCACGGAAAAAAATGGACCAATGTGTGCTGTGAAAGCAGTAGATGGCTCAGAAGATATAATGTTAATTACAATTAATGGTATGTTAATTCGTATGGATGTTAATGATATCTCAATTATTGGACGTAGCACGCAAGGTGTTCGACTAATTCGTTTAGCAGATGAAGAATTTGTTGCAACGGTTGCGCGTGTTAAAAAAGATGATGATGTACCAGATGAATTAGATGATGACAACGAAGTGATCGAAGAAGAAAACGAAACAGAAGCATCAGAATAATGAAGAAGGCAACTAGTCCATTTACGATTAGTTGCCTTTTTATTTTCAAAAATTTTACAACAGCATGAAATTAGCTCTTCTCATTGAGAATAGAGTTAGATACAATAATAGTAAATAGTTAAAAGGTGGTTGTGAGATTGGAAGCTACATTCGTTAGAGTTGCCGAGCTTCGATTAGGGAAAGTTGTAGCGGAAGATATTTTTGCCAATACACAATATCCAATCGTTTATAAAAATACAAAAATTAATCATGAGCATTTACAAGTTTTTGATGCATTTCGCATTGCAAGCATTCTTGTTTATGATGAAGGTGAAACAAAAAATTCGTTAGAAGATAATGCGGTTCCATTACCAACTACCGTTCAATTGCCAAAGTTAAATAGTTTTGAAAAGCATTACAGCGACGCAATTCAACAAGTGAAAAAGGAATTTAGTAACTGGCAAGCGGGCGCAAAAGTAGATATTACAAAAGTACGTGGAATGATGATTCCTTTAATAGAGAAGGTATTAGAGGATCGATCTTACATTTTTGATTTAAATAGTTATTCGAATCCGAAGGACTATTTGTATCACCACTGTATTGCCACGGGGTTAATTTCATCAATTATGACCCAAAAGCTTGGTCATGAACGAGGGATAGCGATTCAAATGGCCATTGCTGGTATGTTAGCAGATAGTGGAATGGCTAAAATTCCATTACGTATTCGAGAAAAGAAAGAATCATTAACGCAACAAGAATTTGCAGAAGTCCGAAGACATCCTTATTACAGTCATTTAATGGTGAAGGATTTAACCGCATTAAAAGACACGATGAAAGAAGCAATTTTTCAACACCACGAACGTTTGGATGGTAGTGGTTATCCGAATGGTAATAAAATTGGTGATATCTCTAATTTTTCACAAATCATTGCGGTGGCAGATGTTTTCCACGCGATGACGAGTGAACGTCTGTATCGTTCAAAGCAATCTCCATTTAAAGTAATTGAGATGATTAAAGAATCAGAGTTTGGAAAGTTTGATATTAAAGTTGTGCAGGCATTAATTGATATTGTAGTAGATTTACCAATCGGTACAAAAATTGAGCTCTCTAATCTTGAACGAGGCGAAGTAATGTTTATTAATAAATATGCGCCAACACGACCTTTAGTTAAGCTAACAAGAACCGGAGAGATTGTTGATCTATCTAGTACAAGAAGCTTTTATATTTCACGCGTAATTACAAAGGAATACTAAAGGAAAGAAAGGTTGCTATTAAAGCGCCTTTTTTTTAATTCATATTAAAAGGGCAGAATAAGAGCTTAAATCATCGATGTAATGAGCCAATTAATGAGCTTGTATTCATA
>NZ_JBBOPI010000001.1:12500-105000 GCF_038003525.1 Solibacillus sp. FSL H8-0538
TTACAAAAGAATGAGCTAGACGAAGCGACTTGGAAAGGTCTGCCATAGCAGGTAATAGCCCTGTAGTCAAAAGTTCATTCCCTCTTGAATGTATCCTGAGTACGGCGGAACACGTGAAATTCCGTCGGAATCCGGGAGGACCATCTCCCAAGGCTAAATACTACCTAGTGACCGATAGTGAACCAGTACCGTGAGGGAAAGGTGAAAAGCACCCCGGAAGGGGAGTGAAATAGATCCTGAAACCGTGTGCCTACAAGTAGTTAGAGCCCGTTAATGGGTGATAGCGTGCCTTTTGTAGAATGAACCGGCGAGTTACGATTACGTGCGAGGTTAAGTTGATAAGACGGAGCCGCAGCGAAAGCGAGTCTGAATAGGGCGAATTAGTACGTGGTCGTAGACCCGAAACCAGGTGATCTACCCATGTCCAGGGTGAAGGTGAGGTAACACTTACTGGAGGCCCGAACCCACGCACGTTGAAAAGTGCGGGGATGAGGTGTGGGTAGCGGAGAAATTCCAATCGAACCTGGAGATAGCTGGTTCTCTCCGAAATAGCTTTAGGGCTAGCCTCGTGATTGAGAATACTGGAGGTAGAGCACTGTTTGGACTAGGGGGGCATCTCGCTTTACCGAATTCAGACAAACTCCGAATGCCAGATATTTATACACGGGAGTCAGACTGCGAGTGATAAGATCCGTAGTCAAAAGGGAAACAGCCCAGACCACCAGCTAAGGTCCCAAAGTAATCGTTAAGTGGAAAAGGATGTGGCGTTGCTTAGACAACCAGGATGTTGGCTTAGAAGCAGCCATCATTTAAAGAGTGCGTAATAGCTCACTGGTCGAGTGACGCTGCGCCGAAAATGTATCGGGGCTAAACGATTCACCGAAGCTGTGGATGCATACTTTGAGTATGCGTGGTAGGAGAGCGTTCTAAGTGCGCTGAAGTCAGACCGGAAGGACTGGTGGAGCGCTTAGAAGTGAGAATGCCGGTATGAGTAGCGAAAGACGGGTGAGAATCCCGTCCACCGTATGACTAAGGTTTCCTGAGGAAGGCTCGTCCGCTCAGGGTTAGTCGGGACCTAAGCCGAGGCCGATAGGCGTAGGCGATGGACAACAGGTTGATATTCCTGTACCACCTCCTCACCGTTTGAGAAATGGGGGGACGCAGTAGGATAGGGTAAGCGCGCCGTTGGTTGTGCGCG
The DNA here is from genome assembly GCF_038003525.1 of Solibacillus sp. FSL H8-0538. Classification (NCBI taxonomy): domain Bacteria; kingdom Bacillati; phylum Bacillota; class Bacilli; order Caryophanales; family Caryophanaceae; genus Solibacillus; species Solibacillus sp. FSL H8-0538. Next base: position 13,699 of record NZ_JBBOPI010000001.1, read on the forward strand.
TCCAAGCAGTAAGGTGTGTATGTAGGCAAATCCGCATACTTTAACATTGAGCTGTGATGGCGAGTCCGTATGGACGAAGTTCCTGATTTCACACTGCCAAGAAAAGCCTCTATCGAGGTGAGAGGTGCCCGTACCGCAAACCGACACAGGTAGTCGAGGAGAGAATCCTAAGGTGTGCGAGAGAACTCTCGTTAAGGAACTCGGCAAAATGACCCCGTAACTTCGGGAGAAGGGGTGCTCTTGAGCGTGTTAAAGCGCATGAGAGCCGCAGTGAATAGGCCCAGGCGACTGTTTAGCAAAAACACAGGTCTCTGCAAAACCGTAAGGTGACGTATAGGGGCTGACGCCTGCCCGGTGCTGGAAGGTTAAGAGGAGTGGTTAGCGCAAGCGAAGCTGCGAATTGAAGCCCCAGTAAACGGCGGCCGTAACTATAACGGTCCTAAGGTAGCGAAATTCCTTGTCGGGTAAGTTCCGACCCGCACGAAAGGCGTAACGATCTGGGCACTGTCTCAACGAGAGACTCGGTGAAATTATAGTACCTGTGAAGATGCAGGTTACCCGCGACAGGACGGAAAGACCCCGTGGAGCTTTACTGTAGCCTGATATTGAATTTTGGTACAACTTGTACAGGATAGGTAGGAGCCAGAGATCCCGGAGCGCCAGCTTCGGAGGAGGCGTCGGTGGGATACTACCCTGGTTGTATTGAACTTCTAACCCATGCCCCTTAGCGGGGTAGGAGACAGTGTCAGGCGGACAGTTTGACTGGGGCGGTCGCCTCCTAAAGAGTAACGGAGGCGCCCAAAGGTTCCCTCAGAATGGTTGGAAATCATTCGTAGAGTGTAAAGGCATAAGGGAGCTTGACTGCGAGACCTACAAGTCGAGCAGGGTCGAAAGACGGGCTTAGTGATCCGGTGGTTCCGCATGGAAGGGCCATCGCTCAACGGATAAAAGCTACCCCGGGGATAACAGGCTTATCTCCCCCAAGAGTCCACATCGACGGGGAGGTTTGGCACCTCGATGTCGGCTCATCGCATCCTGGGGCTGTAGTCGGTCCCAAGGGTTGGGCTGTTCGCCCATTAAAGCGGTACGCGAGCTGGGTTCAGAACGTCGTGAGACAGTTCGGTCCCTATCCGTCGTGGGCGTAGGAAATTTGAGAGGAGCTGTCCTTAGTACGAGAGGACCGGGATGGACATACCGCTGGTGTACCAGTTGTCTTGCCAAAGGCATCGCTGGGTAGCTATGTATGGACGGGATAAGTGCTGAAAGCATCTAAGCATGAAGCCCCCCTCAAGATGAGATTTCCCATTACGCAAGTAAGTAAGATCCCTCAAAGACGATGAGGTAGATAGGTTCGAGGTGGAAGTGTGGCGACACATGGAGCTGACGAATACTAATCGATCGAGGACTTAACCACATTATTACCGAATATTTTAACTTTCAATGAACCGTTTATCCAGTTTTGAAAGAATAATCTTTCAACAAAAGCACATCTATGTGCAAGTGAAGTGATGATGGCAAAGAGGTCACACCCGTTCCCATACCGAACACGGAAGTTAAGCTCTTTAGCGCCGATGGTAGTTGGGGGCTTCCCCCTGTGAGAGTAGGACGTCGCTTCGCAAATCAAAAAGCCTAAGCATTATGCTTAGGCTTTTTTTGTTATAGAGTAAATTATAAAATTTGCCTGTGAAAAACGTTTAAATAAGTAAATGCAACGTCTAGGCGCAAGACCCAACCATTGAAGTTCGCTTTGATTCCTTGGGAAAAGGCAAAGAGTGCCTTCACTTCGGATCCTCTAGCGCTTGTCTAGGCTAAGCAGGCGCTTTAGTGCTTCTGTTTTTTGCCTAGAAAATATAACCTCTCAACCAACGCTGCTCGTTTATATTGAAGTAAGGATGATACATTATGCAACATTGAACGCAAGGTATTTTGCGCCCTTTTCTTATTTTCCCCTAGTTTCGCATTTAGTAATATCCCCTAATGACCAATGAATATAAGTAGTCCATACTATTTAAATATACTAATTAAAACGCTAGGTTAGATACCCGTGTACCTTCAGTAACTCCTCCTAAAGGTACCAAATCCATATGTTGCGAAGTAGAAGTCAGCAACGAACCTAAAAGTATTTGGGGCATTTTTTATGACAGTAGGACGTATAAGCACACCTAAATTAAGCAGCTATAACTAATCTAAAGATAACTTCATATACACCTCGTAAGACTTAAAATAACAACAATGCTATAAGCACAGACTGTTTACAAAAGGTATAAAACAGTAAGTACTAATTAAACCTCTGAAAAAATATTTAAAACCCTTGATTGAAAGGATTGAGCTTTACTTATAATAGTATAGATTTAAAAGGCTTAAGTTCGTCCGTTAGTTCTTCCTGTCAATGAGAACAGTTCTTTAAAAACTAGTAAAAATTCTCTTGTTCAAGAATACACTCATTTATGTCACATAACCATTTAAATAAACAATATGTTTGCGCTTAACAGGGAAACAGCGTAGAATGACTATTTATACAATTAAACGACGATAAAGTATTTAACTCGAATAGTCTGAATTATTTTACTTTTTAGAGATTCTTGACACTTACATGCGACGTTGTTAACCTTACAATAATATTCTTTTACGTAGGAGGAATTTTTAAAATGTGGGAAACGAAATTTGCCAAAGAAGGTTTAACATTTGATGATGTACTATTAGTACCAGCACATTCAGAAGTATTACCTAAGGATGTAGATTTATCTGTACAGTTAACAAAGAAAATTAAATTAAATATTCCAATGATTAGTGCTGGGATGGATACAGTTACTGAGGCTAAAATGGCAATTGCGATGGCTCGCCAAGGTGGCATTGGGGTTATCCATAAAAATATGAGTATTGAACAACAAGCAGAAGAAGTTGAAAAAGTAAAGCGCTCAGAAAATGGCGTTATTACAAATCCATTCTTCTTAACACCAGAACACCAAGTATTTGATGCGGAGCACTTAATGGGTAAATACCGTATTTCAGGTGTTCCTATCGTAAACAATATGGACGATCAAAAATTAGTAGGGATTATTACAAACCGTGACCTACGTTTTATCTCTGATTATTCTTTAAAAATTGATGATGTAATGACGAAAGAAGATTTAATTACAGCAGCGGTTGGTACGACGCTAGAAGATGCGGAAAAGATTCTTCAACAATATAAAATTGAAAAATTACCAATCGTTGATGAAGACGGTAAATTAACAGGGTTAATTACGATTAAAGATATTGAAAAAGTAATCGAATTCCCTAATGCAGCAAAAGACAAACATGGTCGTTTAGTAGTTGGAGCAGCTGTTGGTGTATCTAAAGATTCAATGCCACGTATTGCGAAACTTGTAGAAGCTCAAGTAGATATTATCATCATCGATACAGCTCACGGCCACTCACAAGGTGTACTTGATACAATTAAATCAATCCGAGCAGCTTACCCAGAACTTGAAATTATTGCAGGTAACGTAGCGACGGGCGAAGGTACTCGCGCATTATTTGAAGCAGGTGCAGACGTCGTTAAAGTAGGAATTGGACCTGGTTCTATTTGTACAACACGTGTTGTTGCAGGTGTTGGGGTTCCTCAAATTACAGCCATTTATGACGCAGCAACTGTTGCTCGTGAATACGGCAAATCAATTATCGCAGATGGTGGTATTAAATACTCAGGCGATATCGTAAAAGCTCTTGCAGCTGGTGGACATGTTGTCATGCTTGGTTCACTTCTTGCAGGTACTTCTGAATCTCCAGGAGAAACTGAAATCTTCCAAGGACGTCGTTTCAAAGTTTATCGTGGAATGGGTTCACTTGGCGCAATGGAAAAAGGTTCAAAAGACCGTTACTTCCAAGAAGATGCAAAAAAATTAGTTCCTGAAGGTATTGAAGGACGTTTACCTTACAAAGGGCCTTTAGCTGATACAGTTCACCAATTAATTGGTGGTATTCGTGCAGGTATGGGGTACTGTGGTACAGGTAACTTACAAGCTTTACGTGAAGAATCACAATTTATTCGTATGACGGGTGCTGGTCTTCGTGAATCTCATCCGCATGACGTTCAAATTACAAAAGAATCACCAAACTACTCAATCCAATAATTACATGCAACTTCAGCATGCTACTATCGTCTAAATTAGGTGATAGTAGTGTGTTTTTTATTTGGAACAACGCGCCACTTATCTGCTTTGTATGATAAAATGGCGGAGATGAGAAAAATTAAATGAATTTGGAGGTAGCTTTGTGAAAAAAGTGAGCAAAAAGTCGATTATTAGCCTTTTTATAATTCCGATGATGTTACTAAGCATGTTGGCGATAGCACCTGCTACAACAAATGCGGAAACAGATTTAGGCTTAACAGTAGATGCAGCGATATTAATTGATGCAGACTCTGGAAAAATTTTATATGAACAAAATGCAGGAACGCCTTTAGGAATTGCTAGTATGACGAAAATGATGACTGAATACTTATTACTTGATGCAATTAAGGCGGGAACAATCACTTGGGAGCAACAGTATCGTGTAACAGAGTATACATACAAGATGTCACAAGATCGTGCACTTAGTAATGTACCGCTTCGTACTGACGGGACCTATTCAATCCGTGAATTATATGAAGCAATGGCGATATACTCTGCGAATGCTGCTACTGTAGCAATTGCTGAAACAATTGCAGGAACAGAAACAGAATTCCTTAAATTAATGAATAAAAAAGCAGAAGAGTTAGGGCTTGAAGGCTTTAAATTTGTTAACTCAACTGGTTTAAATAACGCAAATCTTTTCGGTATGCATCCAACTGGCACAGGTGAAAAAGACGAAAATGTTATGCCAGCCCGTTCAGTAGCGAAATTAGCTTACCACTTATTAAAAGATCACCCGGAAGTATTAGATACCTCAAGTATTACAAAGAAAACATTCCGTGAAGGAACAGAAGATGCGATTAATATGTCAAACTGGAACTTCATGCTACCAGGTCTTGTATTTGAGTACGAAGGTGTAGACGGGTTAAAAACAGGAACAACAGATTTTGCAGGACATAACTTCACTGGTACAGCAAAACGCAATGATACACGCTTAATTGCAGTAGTAATGAAAGCCGTTGATTCAAAAGGTGTCGGCTCTTATAAAGCGCGTTTTGATGCGACAGCTAAACTATTCGACTACGGGTTTGGGCAATTCTCGAAACAAGAAATTATGCCAGCAAACTATACATTTGACGATACAAAAACATTACCTGTAATAAAAGGTAAAGAAAATAATGTAAAGATTGCAGTAAAGGATCCGATTTCATTTATGGTTAAAACAAATGAAAAAGATTTATATGCACCAAAGCTTGCGCTGGATGTAGAAAAAGTTGAAGCTGAAGTAGAAGAAGGCACTGTGGTTGGTAAAGTAGTAATTGAACGCTCAGAAGGCACAGATTACGGTTTTATTGATGGTTCTGAATTTACAGCAGATGTTGTAACAACAGAGAAAGTAGAACGCGCTAGCGGCATTTCGTTATTCTTCCAAGGGATCGGCAGTTTCTTCGGTAATCTATGGAATGGCATTTTTGGATTTGTTGGCGGTATGTTTTAATTATTATCTAAAAATAGGAAACACATAATTCTCAAATTGAGAGTTATGTGTTTTTTTTATTGGACAAAATATTCACGTATCTAAAACGTCATACAGTAGTTTGAGGGAGTGAGTACATGTGTGGAATAACAGGATGGGTAAATGTTGCGCATCCATTAAGCGCTACGGATGACATTGTTCGTATGACGAAAGCTTTGGGGCATCGTGGACCAGATGATCAGCAAATATGGGCGAGCTCCCATGTGCAACTTGGACATCGGCGATTAGCCGTTATTGATTTAGAAGGTGGAAGGCAGCCAATGCACAAGTCCGTTGCACAAAAAAACTACACCATTGTATATAACGGGGAGCTATATAATACAAGTGAGGTGCGGGAAGAGCTTTTAAAACGGGGCCATACATTTACGACAGTGTCTGATACGGAGGTATTACTGACGGCGTTTATTGAATGGAAGGAACGCTGTATGGATTTCATTAATGGTATTTTCGCATTTGCTGTGTGGGATGAAGCTGAAGAGACGTTGTATATGTTCCGGGATCGGCTTGGGGTAAAGCCGTTTTTTTATACACAGCTCGGGGAAGGGTTATTATTTGCTTCTGAAATAAAGGGGTTACTAGCGCATAGACAGGTGCAACCTACAGTGGATCATTTTGGTTTAGCAGCATTACTTAGTTTAGGACCATCACGTCAGCCAGGTCATGCCATTTTTAAAGGCATACATGAACTCAAGCCTGCGCATGGGATGAAGTATAACCGAGACGGGCTCAAGATTTGGCGCTACTGGGACGTCCCGGTACAGAAGCATTCACATAGTGAGGAAGAAACGATTGTAATGGTTCATGATTTAGTGACGGATGCAGTGATGCGACAATTAGTAAGTGATGTACCGCTATGTACACTGTTATCAGGAGGCCTTGATTCGTCTATTATTACTGCAATTGCGTCAAAGCACTATGAAACGCAACACAAAAATCTGCATACGTATTCGGTTGATTATGAAGGCAATGAAAATTATTTCTCAAAAAATGCCTTTCAAACATCGCAGGATGCGTACTGGATTAGTATTATGCAGCAGGCGTTTAAAACCGTTCATCATGATGTTGTATTGCAACAAAAGGATCTGCTTGCGTTGTTACAAGAGGCGATGCGTTTTAAAGATTATCCAAGTATGGCGGATATTGATAGCTCCCTACTACTGTTTTGTCGTGAAATTAAAAAGGATTTTACGGTGGCACTATCGGGGGAATGTGCAGATGAATTATTTGGTGGGTATCCTTGGTTTCATGCACAGACGGGGGGATTCCCCTGGATTCGTTCTATCGATGAACGACAAGCAATTCTACGCCCCGTATGGCAAAAGCGTTTACAGTTGAAGACATTTATGCATGACCGATACGAGGAAGCGAAACGGGGAATGCCTGAATTTGGGGAGGATATTGCCCGCCAGCAGTTATTTTATTTGAATCAGCAGTTTTTTATGCAGACATTGCTAGAGCGTAAGGACCGCATGAGTATGGCAACCGGGTTAGAGGTCCGTGTGCCGTTTGCAGACCACCGATTAGTTGAATACGTATGGAACATCCCGTGGGAGATGAAATGTGTTGGTGGGCAGGAGAAGGGGATTTTACGGCGTGCGTTTGCGGGAGTATTGCCCAAAGAAATTATTGAACGTAAAAAAAATCCGTATCCTAAAACATATCACCCTGCGTATACAAAGGGTGTCCAGCAATTGTTAGCAAATGCGTTACAAGGAGAATCTATTTTATATGAGTTATTCAACAAACAGCAGCTGCTAGACCTAATGGATTCAGGTGGCAAAACGTTTGGCATTCCTTGGTTTGGCCAATTGATGGCTGGCCCGCAGCTGCTTGCTTATTTTGTTCAGCTTCACCATTGGTTTGAAGATTACAACATTCAGCTTATTGAATGATGTAAGCTCTTATTCCGCAGCAAAGCAGGCCATGAGCGTATGAATGGCTTGTTCAATTTCCTCAAGTAGAATGCCGCCAAAACCAATCAGGAACGTCGGGTGCTCGTAATGAATGGGTTTAATTAAATAATCATCAATGGAATATAAATGAATACCAGCTTCTTTTGCGCGCTGTTTCAGTTCGGTACTTGATTTTTCATGTGGTACCGAAATTAAAATATGCATGCCGGCTACATCCCCCGTAATCGTAATACTAGGATAATTTTTTGTTAATACTTGAATCAGTTTGTCATGCTTTTTACGATAAATTTTACGCATACGATTTAAATGCTTTGAAAAATGTCCGTCTTGCATGAAATTGGCTAAAATATGTTGATCAAAGCGGGGCACTGTTGCCGAATAATAGCTAAAAATTTCTTTATATCTCGGAATGAGTGCAGCAGGTAGCACAAAATAGGCAACGCGAAGTGAAGGCATTAAGGACTTCGTAAAGGTGCTCATGTAAATCACTTTATCGTTTTGATCTAAGCCTTGCAGTGCTGGAATTGGTTTACCTATATACCGAAATTCACTATCATAATCATCTTCAATAATGTAGCGATTGTCTAGCCCAGCTGCCCATTTAAGGAGCTGGGTTCTTCGCGCTGCGGATAACACAGCCCCAGTAGGGAACTGATGAGAAGGTGTAATATACACAAGGTTGGCCGCTGTTTGCTCAAGCTCATCAACTACAAGTCCATCCTCGTCAACAGCAACCGGTAGTGCACGGTTATTTAAATGGATGCGGGGAATAGCCGAGTAGCCAGGATTTTCGATTGCAAGTTTAGAATCATCATCAAATAGCCGTAAAATCATGGGCAGTAAATGTTCCGTCCCAGAACCAATAACAATTTGTTCTGGGGTACATAAAATACCACGGGACTGGTATAGATACATCATAATTTGCTGGCGCAGTTCACGTTCCCCTTGGCGGTGCCCAACTTGCAGCAGCTCTTTAGAAGATTCATCAATGACCTCTTTAGCATATTTTCGCCAAATTGCAAAAGGAAAAGCGTCTTCATCAATTTTACCAGGCGTAAAATCATAAACGTACTGTTCGACTAGTGGTGAGGCAGTAATCGAGAGCGGTGCTGCTTTTTCGACATAAGGGAGCTCGTCTAAAGCCTCTACGAAAAATCCGACGCGTGGTTTGGAGCTTATATATCCTTCAGCAAGGAGCTGCGCATAGGAAAGCTCTACGGTCGTTTGACTAATATTTAAAAAGTCCGCGAGCTGACGTTTTGATGGGAGTTTCGTACCCATCGCAAGTTGCTGATGGATAATCGCTTCTTTAATGCCGATATAGAGCTGCTCGTATAGTGGTTTATTATTATTTTTATCAAGTGTTAGTAAAAATGAGTTCATGATACCTTCTCCTGACCATGATATTTTAAATCAAATATACCCTTCTAAAGAGGTCAGTGCAACAGTAGAAATGAATGAATACTTGCAAAAATAAGTACCTTATAGTACAGTATGGTTAAATTTATAAGTGAATTCGATGATAGGAAGTAGTAACAAGCGCGTTTTTTTTAGAGAGTCAGCGGGTGGTGGAAGCTGATAAAAACACTTGCGAATCCGCCCTGGAGTTGCCTGACTGAATTTGTAGTAGGTCGTGGCCGGTTGAAAAGCCGTTATGTGATAAGTGGAATAGGCAGCAGTCTATTCAATTAGGGTGGCAACGCGGGTAGCTCTCGTCCCTTTCCAGGGGATGGGGGCTTTTTTGTGTTTTATTCCACTAGCACATTACTGTACGAAAGTATCGGAAGTATCATCAAATCAAAACCATTGGAGGAATGTAATATGTTAGACATTAAACGTGTCCGAGACAATTTTGAAGAAGTTAAAAATATGCTTCTTACGCGTAACGAAGACTTAGGAAACTTAGATGATTTCGAAGGGTTAGATGCAAAACGTCGCGAGTTAATCGCAAAAACAGAAGAGTTAAAAGCGGAGCGCAATAAAGTATCTGAGCAAATTTCAGTAATGAAACGTAACAAAGAAAACGCGGACGAAGTAATTGCTCGTATGCGACAAGTTGGGGATGAAATTAAAGAGCTAGATGCGCAGTTAAATGAAGTAGAAGACCGTTTCAAAGATATCATGATGCGTCTTCCAAACATTCCACATGCGTCTGTTCCAGTTGGTACAACGGAAGATGATAACGTAGAAGAATATACATGGGGCGACGTGCCGACATTTGATTTTGACATTAAAGCGCACTGGGATATTGCAACAGATCTTAATATTGTTGATTTTGAGCGCGGCGCAAAAGTAACAGGTAGCCGCTTCTTATTCTACCGTGGTCTAGGTGCACGTTTAGAGCGCGCATTAATGAGCTTTATGATGGATTTCCATTCTGATGAGCACGGCTACACAGAAATGCTACCGCCGCAAATCGTGAACCGCGCTAGCTTAACCGGGACAGGACAATTACCAAAGTTTGAGGAAGATGTATTTAAACTAGAAGGGTTAGATTACTTCATGATTCCAACAGCGGAAGTACCTGTAACAAACTACTACCGTGATGAAATTTTATCAATTGACGACTTACCACAAGCATTCACTGCTTACAGTGCAAACTTCCGCTCTGAAGCAGGTTCTGCAGGTCGTGATACACGTGGGCTTATCCGTCAGCACCAATTCAATAAAGTGGAATTGGTACGCTTTGTAAAACCAGAAGAATCTTATGAGCAATTAGAGTTACTTACTGGTCACGCAGAAAAAGTATTACAACTTTTAGGCTTACCATACCGCAAGCTAAAAATGTGTACAGCGGACTTAGGTTTCACTGCTGCGAAAAAATATGATTTAGAAGTATGGATTCCAGCGCAAAATATGTACCGCGAAATCTCTTCTTGTTCAAACTTTGAAGATTTCCAAGCACGTCGAGCAAACATTCGCTTCCGTCGTGAGCCAAACGCAAAACCAGAATACGTGCACACATTAAACGGTTCAGGTCTTGCTATCGGACGTACAGTGGCTGCCATTTTAGAAAATTATCAACAAGCAGACGGTTCTGTAGTCATTCCAGAAGTACTGCGACCATATATGGGCGGAAAAGAAGTAATCGTAGCGCCAGTAAAATAATAATGTAAAAAGTCTCGGATACGTATCATGGCTATTGTATTTGAATAGCGTCTGGCACGAGGCATTTAAACCAAATCAAGTGAAAGTAATCGGTGTAGTGGCACCGGCTACTGGTATAAGTTTCAAACCTGCAACGGGTGAAAATCCTTTTGGAAAAATTAAGCCAAAATAAAAGATGCTGCATGTAGTTAGTCTACGCGCGCATCTTTTTTCGTATAAAACGGTATGTACATAACGAGCCAAACAAGGATCATTACGCCAGCTAGTCCTTATAAAAATGCCAATACGGCATAAATGAAGCGATGGACTCCATTAGGAATAAGCATCCATCACTAATAAAAACAACTGCTTTAATAGCTCTAGCAGTAGTAACACATAAAAAATGATTTTTTGTGTTTTCTTTTGCCAAGCATCCACCATATGTTAATAACAATAGGTTAGCAAGATGGTGGCAAAAATTATGCCAATTACCCAGGAAATATGCACACCATCAAACATTGAAAAGCCGCTTCTTTCCATTAGCTACACCTCATATAGATAGATTTTGTTATTCTGTTTTAGAATCTTCGAAACTTTGAGCTAATTTACGTGCTTTTTTTTCTGCTTTTTTCCGTTCGCGTAATGCACGGAAAAAGTCGGTTAACACTTGCCCGCATTCATCCGCTAGCATACCTTCCATTACATCACATTCATGATTAAAACGGGAGTCGTTTAGTAGGTGGTAGAGTGAATCAACACAGCCAGCTTTGCTATCCCGTGCTCCGTACACAACGCGCGGCACACGGGATTGTAATATTGCTCCAGCGCACATCGGACAAGGTTCAAGTGTTACATAAAGCGTCATTTCCTCCAAGCGCCAGCTTCCAATTTTTTTGCAGGCTTCCTGAATTGCCATTAACTCGGCATGCATCACAGCATTTTGGGTTGTTTCTCGTAAATTATGTGCTCTTGCTATAATTTTATCGTTATAGATAATGACTGCGCCAATCGGAACTTCACCGAGTGCACCGGCCTTTTTTGCCTCTATCAATGCCTCTTGCATAAAAAGGCGATCTTTCTCAAAAATATTCATATTCACCGCTCCTTACATGCTAGTGTAGCATCTCATTTTGCGAGAAGCGAGAGGCAGACGTATTATAGGGTGTATTGACTATAAAAGGGGTCAATGGAGTAAGCGGGTTAGTTATACTAGAGCCCTATGTATGAACAGCAGCATTAACGATGTACAGAGAGAATGAATTAATAATAGCTAATAATTTTGCGTTTTTGGAGTAACAAGGAATTGTGGTAATTTAAATTGTTTGTTTTGTTGTCGAATTCCTACTGTGTTACAATGAAAAGCATTGATTAAATAAAGATTGGGAGGGCTTCTGTTGTCTGTTCCATTTATTACAGTAGAAGGTCCGATTGGAGTTGGCAAAACGTCATTATCAAAGGCGGTTTCCGAAACATTTGAGTACCATCTGTTAAAAGAAATTGTTGATGAAAATCCGTTTTTAGGGAAGTTTTATGAAAACATTGATGAGTGGAGCTTTCAAACAGAAATGTTCTTCCTTTGCAATAGATACAAGCAACTATCGGATATTAAACATTTAATTTTAGGTCAGCAGTCGCCTGTCGTAGCTGATTATCATATTTTCAAAAACTTAATTTTTGCGAAGCGTACATTAAAGCCTTCCGAATATGACAAGTATGAAGCGATTTATAAAATTTTAACGGCGGATATGCCTCGACCGAATATGGTCATTTACTTGCATGCTAGCCTAGATACATTAATGCAGCGTATCGCCATGCGTGGCCGTGAATTTGAAAAATTGATTTCATGGGAATATATGGAACAGCTAGCTGCAGATTACCACGAATTTATTCAGCATTTTGAGAAGATGCATCCAGAAATCCCAGTTATCCAGCTAAATGGAGATGAGCTAGATTTTGTGAAAAACTCACAAGATTTACAATCCGTTTTACAAGTAGTAGAAGAAACGTTACAACAAAGGAGTTTGCGTTAACAATGAATTTACGAGAAAAGTATGGTATCCCTGCTAACGCAGTCATTACCATTGCGGGAACGGTAGGGGTCGGAAAATCAACCATGACAAAGGCGCTTGCAGAAGGGTTAAACTTCCGCACATCGTTTGAAAAGGTGGATACAAATCCATATTTAGATAAGTTTTATGATGATTTTGAGAAGTGGAGCTTCCACCTGCAAGTATATTTTCTAGCAGAGCGCTTTAAGGAGCAAAAACGTATTTTTGAATACGGTGGTGGATTTATTCAAGACCGCTCCATTTATGAAGATACAGGCATTTTTGCAAAAATGCATTTTGATAAAGGGACAATGAGCCCAACGGATTATGAAACCTATACAAATCTTTTTGAAGCAATGGTGATGACACCTTACTTCCCGCACCCTAATTTACTTGTATACTTAGAAGGTCCTGTAGAGGATATTATCGGCCGTATTCAAGAGCGTGGACGTGAGATGGAGCAGCAAACACCACATGACTACTGGTATGAAATGCACAGTCGTTACGAGGAATGGATTAATAACTTTAATTCTTGCCCAGTACTGCGTATTGATATTAATGATTACGATCTAATGAAAAATCCAGAACAAGTGGAATCAATTATTGAGCGTATTGGCTACATGCTGGCGCAAACATCGCATTTACGAAAATAGGATGTAAAAATAAATGTTTAGCACATAAAAACGCTGTAAGGAAAATTTTATAACTTGCATCGAAATCCAAGCGGCAAACTTTAGATCAACCACTTATGTATATAATTTACAAGCTCACTAATATTATTGTTAGTGGGTTTCTTTTTATTTGTGGATAAGAAAGTATACCTTTCCCATCCACATAAGTAAGGACACCCACTCGACCTATTTTGAGTGAGTTGTGTCTTTCTAATATACGTAAAAGAAAAGGGGGCGCTTAATATGAACGTAGCGATTTACTGTGGATCACGAGTAGGTAAAAAGGAAATATATCGGACCGCGGCAGCGGAGTTAGGAAAAGAACTTGCAAGGGCGGGGCATGGGATTGTGTATGGCGGATCTAATGTAGGTCTGATGGGCGCGGTGGCTGATGCAGCATTAGAACATGGTGGCCAAGTAATTGGCGTGATGCCGGAGTACTTACAAAAACGTGAGATTGCGCATCTAGGTCTTACTGGGATCCATTTTGTGGATTCAATGCATACGCGCAAACAGAAAATGGTTGATTTATCTGATGCCTATATCGCACTTCCGGGGGGCTGCGGCACGCTAGACGAATATTTTGAAGTATTTACGTGGGCGCAAATTGGTCTACACTACAAACCAGTTATTTTATATAATATTGACGGTTTTTATGATGCGCTCATTTTGCATTTTGAGAAAATGATTAATGACGGGTTTGTGGAGCCAGAACATCGAGTACTTTTACATGTTGCGACAAGCGCAGAAGAAGTACTGAACATACTTGTATAAAAGAGAAAAGGCTGCATTAAAAGTAGGGAATTCACTTTTTGATGCGGCCATTAACGCATTTATTTTACAATCCACATAACAACAAGAAGAGGCAGAGAGACCAGTAGTAACACCCAAAAACTCCATAAAATTTGTTTGCCGGTCGACATATTTTTCGGTTTTAGGCTAATAGACTCGTATAACTCGTTCATCGCGCGTTGCTCTTTCTGAAATAGCATTATCTGAAATTTCGTGTAGTCTTCGATATAGGATGCGGGATTTTCGTAATGAAAGCGAATGGCGCGAATATCATCTGTTACCTCCCGTTCTTTATGCATGTAAATAATTGTTGGGGCTAAACCTCCAGTTAACTTAGCAATTACATCAATCTCAAAAGTTGCCATTTTATAAATCGTTTTCCCGTCTTCATTAATTTCTTCTTTAATCAATCGATTATTCATACCTCTACCCCTTTCCAACGCAAATATAGTATTCCCTAAATGGTTAAATATGTAACCTATAAGCGAAAAAAACATTGCCATGAAAAAGTGTTATCCTATATTATTTTAATAATTACAAATTTTTGTTCATTTGTAAAAGAATATGAATAGGGGATGGAGAATTGACGACAACAATAATTGAAGAACGTTTTTTAGCATTGCCAACAACGGCAATTTCCGATGCAACGGGCGGTCATACAAATGTATCCGCGGGAATTAAACCACTGGCAGATCATTTTAAAATTGCGGGTCGTGCGTTAACGGTGCGTTTACCAGACGGGGAGAATGGTGCGGTACTAGAAGCGATTAGCAAGGCAAATAAAGGGGAAATATTAGTTATAGATGCAAAGGGCAATACAAACCGCGCCGTAGCAGGGGATTTTGTTATGCAACTAGCACAAGGGGTAGGAGTACAAGGCTTTATCGTAGACGGGGTTATTCGTGATTTAGCAGCGGCGCGGGCTATTGATTTTCCTGTTTTTTCACTCGGGACAACGGTAGCAGCAGGCAATAAATTCGGCGGTGGTGCAGTAGGTGTACCTGTTTCTGTTGGCGGTGTTGTCGTGCATCCTGGTGACCTTATCATAGGTGACATTGACGGAGTAATCGTAATACCTCAGGCAGACGCTGAAAAAGTAGCGGTAGCAGCAGAGGCCAAGGTAGCAAAGGACGAAGCGCGCGAGCAGGAAGCGCTCCATAATGGTGAACAATCAATTCGTGCTTATCTAGCAAAAGTTGTGAAATAATAAAAAACGTGAGACCGCACGAGCGATCTCACGTTTTATTTTATGCTTTTTGGCCAAGTTCTTCGGCTACGTAAGCATCAAATTTCTTCTCGTCAAAGCGTTTTTCCCATTTCGCCATAACAAGTGCTGATAATGTATTACCAACAACGTTAACAACAGTACGCATCATGTCGAGGATACGGTCGATCCCTGCGATAAACGCAAGACCTTCTATTGGAATTCCTACTGTGCCTAATGTTGCAAGCAGTACAACGAATGATACGCCTGGAACACCAGCAATCCCTTTAGAAGTAACCATTAAAACAAGCATTAACGTAATTTGATCCATAATCGAAAGATCAATGCCATACATTTGCGCAATGAATAATGCAGCAATTGCTTGGTAAAGTGTTGAACCATCTAAATTAAATGAATAACCTGTTGGAATAACGAAAGAAACGATATCTTTCGGTGCACCCATTTTTTCTGTTTTTTCCATCAAACGTGGAAGTACAGCTTCAGAACTTGCTGTTGAGTAAGCTAGAATAAGCTCGGCTTTAATTAATTTAATCATTGTTAAAATATTTATACCAAAAATACGCGCTGTTATTCCGAGTATTACAAAAATGAAGAAGAACATTGCTGCGTATACTAAGATGGCTAATTTACCTAAAGGAATTAAGGATGCTAAACCGAATTTAGACACCGTTACTCCGATTAAGGCGAATACACCAAATGGAGCAAATTTCATTACTACATTTGTAACGTAGAACATTGCATCTGCAACGCCCTGGAAGAATGCTAAAACTGGTTTCCCTTTGTCACCAATGGCTGCAACACCTAGACCGAATAATACCGAGAAGAAGATGATTTGTAGCATATTCCCACTTGCCATCGCCTCGATCACGTTTGTTGGTACGATGTCTACTAAAATATGGAATGGACCTTGATCTCCAACCGTTTCCGATGTGCTCACATAACTTGAAATATCACCTTCTGATAATTCATTCATGTTAATACCAGCACCTGGCTGGAATAGGTTTGCTGCTAATAAACCGACAATAATAGCAATTGTCGTAATGACTTCAAAATAAAGTAGTGTTTTTCCGCCTAATCGACCTAGTTGCTTCATATCCCCCGTGCCAGCAACTCCGACAATTAATGTCGAAACAATAATCGGTACAACAATCATTTTTATTAAATGAAGGAAGACATCCCCGATAGGTTGTAAATAGGTTGAGACTGCGGCGTTACCATAGAAGATGGCGCCGACAGTAATCCCTAATACAAGCCCGATTACTATTTGGACCGCTAAACTAAGTTTAATCTTTTTCAAAATTTAATTCCCCCTAACTTAAATTTAGGACTAGCCTAATTTCAGTATAAACAAACATTACAAAATCCGACAAAATCCGACTAATCTGCTTTGCTAATTATTTCAGAATATAAAACTTGAATGAATTTTTTGATGTTTACTTTTGCCTTACGATGCTCGTTTTTTTCTATTTGATGCATTAAATGACGAATATCTGTAAAGTCAAAATAACGTGGTGCATAGTATTCAAACTCGGAATTTGTATAGTCTACAATGCCAAGGTTAGCTAAGTTAATCATCCCTGCTAAAATCGTGCGACGTATACGCTGTTCAATCGCCTTACTTTCCTTCACAAGTTCATCGGGTGTTGTTTTTGTGAGCATCGCCACTTTTTCATAAATTTCCTTTAACGGAGGAAGTGGTGCAATTTTATGTTTTTCGAGCAGTAGGTGCTCGATTATTGTAATAATGTCTTCACTGCCAACCTCTCCAACAATTCCGATATCATTTAGGATGGACTGAATATGATCGCGTGTCGTTTTTTTCGTATGCTTCACATCCGGTACCTCAAAAAGTGTAAGTGACTGGCGAATGGCTTTAATAGAATTTTTCAAACGATGCTGTTCTTCTGTTTTTTGTAGTACCATTTGCACTTCAATTTTATTTATAGGCTTATGAATAAAAAATTCGACCCCTTTTTCATAACTTTCTGCGACCATTTCTTTATTTACTACTTGTGAGATCATAATAAAATTTCCTTCGAAACGGTTTTCATGCAATCGTTCTATTGTTTCTATGCCGTCCAGTTTCGGCATGAGTAAATCAATCAACACGAATTCAGGCTGAGTCATCAGAATTTGTGGAATGGCGTCTTGTCCGTTCTTTGCTTCGCCGATGACTGTCCCGAGTGCGCACTCATTAATAATATTAGCTAGCATTATGCGACTTGCGCGGTCATCGTCTACGATAAAATAGCGCATTACTTAGTTGCCTCCTTAGAACATAATTTTTTCGTTGGGACCGTCACGGTAAAGGTTGTCCATTCAGCGCTTATGACAGTAATATTCCCTTGAAGTCTTGAAATAATCGTTTGGACATGTGAAAGGCCAATTCCTGTAGAAGCGATACCTGCTTCGTTAAATTTAGATGTAAATCCAGGGTCAAAAATAACCGACAGCATAGATGCCTTAATCCCTTGTCCGTCATCCTTTACAACAAAGGTCGTCTTCTGCGGTGTAGAATGGATGGTTAGTTCAATCGAACCTACTTGCTCAATCGCTTCTACTGCATTTGCCACTAAATTATTCAACAAGGCTAGTAAGGCAATGTGTTCGTGTGTTCGCATATCTGTAGAACAAGCTGTCGTAAATGAAATTCGTTTATTTAACAGGTTCGCATAGTTTTCGTTTGCTTCAACAACAAAACGAATTA
This sequence comes from Solibacillus sp. FSL H8-0538, assembly GCF_038003525.1. Classification (NCBI taxonomy): domain Bacteria; kingdom Bacillati; phylum Bacillota; class Bacilli; order Caryophanales; family Caryophanaceae; genus Solibacillus; species Solibacillus sp. FSL H8-0538. The sequence continues at coordinate 31,773 of NZ_JBBOPI010000001.1, forward strand.
AATCTGACAATAAAAAAGTATCGGAGCGTTTAGTAGTAACAATTTTAGAAAGTCCTGCATAAATCCGTTCGGTGTCTTTTTTTATTTCGTGAATTTCTTGAGAAATGCGCAGGAGTTCACTGCTAAAACTAGTGTCAACCGGCTTTAACTGTTTATATAATTGAAAACTGTCGGCCGTAATTTGTTCAATTTGCGCCATCGATTTTTGTAAATATAAAGATTCCACATATAATTCGGAGTGAATATTAAGTAGCTGTTGCATCTGCTTCTTTTGTTCAGAAACGGTAATCGTGCTATAAAAGCCAACGACGAAAAAGCTTCGTAAAAAAGCAACTGCTACAAATAATAAAAATTCATCGTAAGTAGCCCGCTGCTGCGTGATAAAGAGTGTCATCGTTAATTGTTCCATCGTATTTGCTAGTACTTCAAAGGCAATGCCGTAAAGTCCAAGCATAAACGGATGTGATTTAATTTGCTCAATATTGATTGTTTTTAAGCAGACTGCAAAAACAATATAGAACAATGCGGCCGGGAAATGCTCTACCCACTGTTGGGAGATTGGGTTTCCGGTATAAAGCGTATCGACAAGGGCTCGAAAAGCAACGACGGTGAACCCTGTAATAATACCTGTTTTTATAATGGGGACTGGTTGGATGAGTAATGCCAAAAAGAATATAATGCTCCCTAGTCCAAATCGGAAAGGGGCATCCTCAAATGGCATAATCTTTAACTCGCTTCCAAGGGCAGTTAATAAAGCAATAAATAAGATAATAACTAAAGTGCGAGAGGATTTTGAGATTGGCTGTTTTGTTTCCAGTGTAAATTCCTCCCTTAATAGCATCCAAATATCTTTATTTTAAATAATCAAACATCGTTTTGTACAAGCAAAGCACTTGGGAATGCAAAAAAGTACTATAACCGATGAAGGTTATAGTACTTTTATTGAATGTTTCATTTTTTGCAATAAAAAATCCGTTACTTAGGCAACGGTTACGATTCTAAACTATGCGCTTTTGAAAAAATGGAGGAGGTAGAGGGATTCGAACCCCCGCGCGGTTTAACCCGCCTGTTAGTTTTCAAGACTAATCCCTTCAGCCGGACTTGGGTATACCTCCAAAATGTCTTGCTTATGTCTTATCGACTTGTATTAATTTATCATGGATTAAAAAGTGAGTCAAGACTATTTCAAGACTTTTTAAAAAAAAATTATTATTTTGTTTTGCTTCTATGTAATAGTAATTCCAAGGCAATAATGGGGGGATATTATTAATAAATGGAATGTTTTTATGATTGTTGTGACATTTCATTGCATTTTTAGAGCACACTTAGTATACTAAGTATTGCCGTGCTAGATGGGGAGGTAGCGGTGCCCTGTAACTTGCAATCCGCTCTAGCAAGATTGAATTCCTTTTCTGAGGCTGTCCGTATTGTTTGGTCTGCCTTTTGCACGTAGTGTTGACGGTTGGGTCCTGCGCAATGGGTACCCACGAACCATGTCAGGTCCGGAAGGAAGCAGCATTAAGTGGTTTAACCCATGTGCCGCGGGGTCGCCTAACTTGAGCTGGCGACAAGAGTTACGCTTATGTGCGGCTGTCGAAGAAAGGTGCACGGCATTAAATTGCCAATTCAAAGCGCGTCCACCAAATTTGGTGGACGCGCTTTTTTTAGTGGTTAAGAAAGAATAACGTCCTTAACTGAATAATGAACATCTTCTCGCCCTATTTTAGAGCGGGATGTGTCCTTCAAATGGTCTTTACAAAAGAGTTTAGACACTGTTTATGGTATAATTAAGCTATTGAATTTATTTAAAGAATGGGGAGATAACAGTTGACGTACCAAGCATTTTATCGCGTTTATAGACCGCAATCTTTTCGTGAAATGTCCGGTCAAACACATGTGAAAAGAACGCTTCAAAATGCTCTCCTAGCTAGTAAAACGACGCACGCCTATCTATTTTCCGGTCCGCGTGGAACAGGGAAAACGAGTACAGCTAAAATTTTCTCAAAAGCATTAAACTGTGAGAATGCACCAGCGAGTGAGCCGTGTAATGAGTGCGCAACGTGTAAAAGCATTGCAGATGGTTCGCACACGGATGTAATCGAGTTTGATGCGGCGTCTAATTCACGGGTAGAAGAGATGCGTGACATTATCGAAAAGGTACGCTTTGCCCCGGCAAGCGCGCGTTTTAAAGTGTATATTATTGATGAGGTGCATATGCTTTCTACAAGTGCATTTAATGCGCTTTTAAAAACTTTAGAAGAACCCCCAGAGCATGCGGTATTTATTTTGGCGACAACAGAGCCCCATAAGCTACCCGCAACAATTATTTCTCGTTGCCAACGCTTCGACTTTAAGCGACTTTCTTCTGCCGATATTTTAGATCGTATGAAAATTGTATTAGAAGATATTGCGCTTCCCTATGAGGAACAGGCGTTAAAAGTGATTGCGCAATCTGCTGCTGGTGGGATGCGTGATGCGCTAAGTTTACTAGATCAGGTAGTATCATTTAGTGGTGACGCACTGCAACTAGAGGATGCACTCCTTGTCACGGGTTCAGTTAGCCAAGATGTATTTTATGACATTATAACATCCTTGCAAAATAAGGATGTGGCGCAAGTAATTTCCTTATTAGAAGGTTTAATTGCGGATGGTAAGGAACCACTCCGTTTGGCGGAAGATTTAATTACATTTTTCCGCGACTTACTCCTTATGCAAACGAGTGGGGATTTAGAGGAATTACTAGAGCTAGTAGCACCAGAGGAAAAATTTACGCAGCTTGCGCATGGATTTTCGGCGGATACATTGTACGGGTTTATCGATATTTTGGCGAAAACGCAACAAGAAATGCGTTTCTCGCACCATACAAAGATTTATTTAGAAACCGCGTTATTGAAAATGGCTCAGCATTCGAGCGCGGGGAACGTTTTGGTAGGTGTTGTCGGTGCGAATCCTGCACTCGAGGAAAAAGTTATAGCGCTTGAAAATATGGTGCGCCAGTTAACGCAACAACTTCAGAACGGGGTGTCGTCAGTCGCGCAGGCAAAGGAAGCACCACGTCCGCGTTCAAAATCACCGAACGGCTATAACCCGCCGTCTGGTCGTATTCAAGAAGTACTGAAGACAGCGACTAAGTTAGATATTAAAAAAATTAAATCCGCGTGGGCGATGGCGCTAGGTCAAATGCAAAAATCACAATCCGCGTTACTAGCCGAAGCGGAACCAGTTGCCGCATCTACAAGTGCTTTTGTGTTAAAATTCAAGTATGATATTCATTGTCAAATGGTAGCTGAAAACAAAGCACTGACATCGCTGTTTACGCAAATTTTATCAGCGGAGCTCGGTACCTTATATGAAGTACTTTGTATTCCGGAAGGTGCATGGTTAACGTTACGTGAAAGTTTTATCCGTGACAATGGCTTGGATCAAAGAAAAGCCCAGCAGGCACCGCAAGCTGATGGAAGTGTGGACATAAGTGAACCTCTTTACGAAGAGCCGTTTATTGATGATGTACAGCAACTAGCCTCACAGGACCCGATTGTGCTTGAGGCCGAAAAAATGTTCGGTAAAGATTTTGTTGACGTTGTCGAAGATTAATTTAACTATTTTGAGGAGGAATTGAACTATGCGTGGTATGGGGAATATGCAAGGTATGATGAAAAAAATGCAAAAGATGCAAAAAGAAATGATGGAAGCACAAGAAGCGTTAAACGAACAACAATTTGAAGGTACAGCTGGCGGCGGTATGGTGAAAGTGGTCATGAACGGTCAACGCCAAGTACTTAATGTAAACTTAGATGAGTCTGTAGTAGACCCTGAGGATATCGAAATGCTACAAGATTTAATTGTTGTAGCAACAAACGAAGCGCTGAAAAAGGTAGAGGACACTACTGCTTCAACTATGGGTAAATTCACTCAAGGGATGAATCTGCCATTCTAGGGGGCAACACGTTATGCACTATCCTGAACCAATATCAAAGCTAATTGATAGCTTTATGAAATTGCCAGGCATTGGACCAAAAACAGCTGCCCGTTTAGCTTTTTTTGTTTTAAAAATGAAGGAAGATACAGTACTTTCTTTTGCAAAAGCTTTAGTTGATGCAAAACGTAATTTGATGTATTGCTCGCAATGTGGTCATATTACAGATATTGATCCGTGCCATATTTGTTCGGATAAGCAACGAGACGTTTCAACAATTTGTGTCGTACAAGATCCGAAAGATGTCATTGCGATGGAGAAAATGCGTGATTATCATGGGCTATACCATGTACTTCACGGTGCAATCTCGCCGATGGACGGGGTAGGGCCGGAGGATATTAATGTAGCTGCTTTACTAACGCGTCTTCATGATGAACGTGTACAAGAATTAATTTTGGCAACGAACCCGACAATTGAAGGGGAAGCGACGGCTATGTATATTTCACGTCTAGTAAAACCTTCTGGTATTCGTACAACGCGGATTGCGCACGGATTGCCTGTAGGTGGCGACTTAGAATATGCGGATGAAGTAACGTTGTCAAAAGCGTTAGAAGGCCGACGTGAATTATAAGGTGAGGGAATTACATGTTATTTTCTCGTAAAGGTAAGTTAAAGAAAGAATTCGACGAAAGACTCGTCGCAACGATTAAAGAGACAAAAGATGAATGGAATAACGCTAAGGTTATTGAAGAACTAATGGATGATTATAGTTTAGATGTAATCTCAGAACGAAAAAAAGCGGAAAGCATTCACTTTTACTTATTTAAAGAAGCACGTATTCGTCGCGTACTAATTAAATAGAAATAAGAGCAACAACAGTAGCATATGCTCCATTAGGAAGTAAGGAAAGGATGGCGTGATGCAGACACTTATCGTAAGTGGAATCTGTTTGTTGCTCTTTTTGATTATTATAATAGGAAGAAACGTTGGATTCGGCGTGCTTGTTGAAAGATTTGCTGTGCTTTGGTTTAAGGTTGCGTGTGCAATTGTGTTACTGTATGTCGCTAATTTGAGCTTAAGTAACTACGGTTTTATTGTACCGATAAATGGATTTTCTACTTTGACAATAGCTTTTCTAGGGCTCCCAGGTGTTCTGTGTGTATTTTCTTTAGTAATTATTAATAAATAAGTTCGATAAGTTATTGACAACAACCATTCAATTTGATAAGATATAAAAGTTGCAGTTGAGAAACACAACGAAAAACATTTTTAAAAAAGTTGTTGACACAACGTTTAACAACGTGATATACTAAAGAAGTTGTCGCCGATAAGATGATAACGAAATGAACCTTGAAAACTGAACAAGCAAAACGTTAATTAAAACAACGTTTCGACGCACTGACATCTGTTAGTGGAGATCGAAACAAAAACATAGATATCAACTTTTAGTTGATACGCTAGCAAAGCAAATGAGCTTTCAAACTAACTTTTATGGAGAGTTTGATCCTGGCTCAGGACGAACGCTGGCGGCATGCCTAATACATGCAAGTCGAGCGAATGATGAAGAAGCTTGCTTCTTCTGATTTAGCGGCGGACGGGTGAGTAACACGTGGGTAACCTACCCTATAGATTGGGATAACTCAGGGAAACCTGGGCTAATACCGAATAATACATTTCCTTTCATGAGGAGATGTTAAAAGATGGTTTCGGCTATCACTATAGGATGGGCCCGCGGCGCATTAGCTAGTTGGTGAGGTAACGGCTCACCAAGGCAACGATGCGTAGCCGACCTGAGAGGGTGATCGGCCACACTGGGACTGAGACACGGCCCAGACTCCTACGGGAGGCAGCAGTAGGGAATCTTCCACAATGGGCGAAAGCCTGATGGAGCAATGCCGCGTGAGTGAAGAAGGATTTCGGTTCGTAAAACTCTGTTGTAAGGGAAGAACAAGTAGCGTAGTAACTGGCGTTACCTTGACGGTACCTTATTAGAAAGCCACGGCTAACTACGTGCCAGCAGCCGCGGTAATACGTAGGTGGCAAGCGTTGTCCGGAATTATTGGGCGTAAAGCGCGCGCAGGTGGTTCCTTAAGTCTGATGTGAAAGCCCACGGCTCAACCGTGGAGGGTCATTGGAAACTGGGGAACTTGAGTGCAGAAGAGGATAGTGGAATTCCAAGTGTAGCGGTGAAATGCGTAGAGATTTGGAGGAACACCAGTGGCGAAGGCGACTATCTGGTCTGTAACTGACACTGAGGCGCGAAAGCGTGGGGAGCAAACAGGATTAGATACCCTGGTAGTCCACGCCGTAAACGATGAGTGCTAAGTGTTGGGGGGTTTCCGCCCCTCAGTGCTGCAGCTAACGCATTAAGCACTCCGCCTGGGGAGTACGGTCGCAAGACTGAAACTCAAAGGAATTGACGGGGGCCCGCACAAGCGGTGGAGCATGTGGTTTAATTCGAAGCAACGCGAAGAACCTTACCAGGTCTTGACATCCCATTGACCATTATGGAGACATAGTTTTCCCTTCGGGGACAATGGTGACAGGTGGTGCATGGTTGTCGTCAGCTCGTGTCGTGAGATGTTGGGTTAAGTCCCGCAACGAGCGCAACCCTTATTCTTAGTTGCCATCATTTAGTTGGGCACTCTAAGGAGACTGCCGGTGACAAACCGGAGGAAGGTGGGGATGACGTCAAATCATCATGCCCCTTATGACCTGGGCTACACACGTGCTACAATGGACGGTACAAACGGTTGCCAACCCGCGAGGGGGAGCTAATCCGATAAAACCGTTCTCAGTTCGGATTGTAGGCTGCAACTCGCCTACATGAAGCCGGAATCGCTAGTAATCGCGGATCAGCATGCCGCGGTGAATACGTTCCCGGGCCTTGTACACACCGCCCGTCACACCACGAGAGTTTGTAACACCCGAAGTCGGTGAGGTAACCTTTATGGAGCCAGCCGCCGAAGGTGGGATAGATGATTGGGGTGAAGTCGTAACAAGGTAGCCGTATCGGAAGGTGCGGCTGGATCACCTCCTTTCTAAGGATAATTACGGAAGATTTCATCTTGGATGAAATCACAATTAACGTTTTGCTGTTCAGTTTTGAAGGTTCATTCTTAAATGAATGATATACTTCAAAACTTGTTCTTTGAAAACTGGATAAAACGACATTGAAAGCAATGAAATAAATCAAGTAATAAACTGTAAGTTCTTAAGTCTTACCTTCGGGTAAGCAGTAACTAATCTTTATGGTTAAGTTATTAAGGGCGCACGGTGGATGCCTTGGCACTAGGAGTCGATGAAGGACGGCACTAACACCGATATGCCTCGGGGAGCTGTAAGTGAGCTTTGATCCGGGGATTTCCGAATGGGGGAACCCACTATGTTTAATAGCATAGTATCTACGCGTGAATACATAGCGCGATGAGGACAGACGCAGGGAACTGAAACATCTAAGTACCTGCAGGAAGAGAAAGAAAATTCGATTCCCTGAGTAGCGGCGAGCGAAACGGGAATAGCCCAAACCAAAGAGCTTGCTCTTTGGGGTTGTAGGACATTCTATACGGAGTTACAAAAGAATGAGCTAGACGAAGCGACTTGGAAAGGTCTGCCATAGCAGGTAATAGCCCTGTAGTCAAAAGTTCATTCCCTCTTGAATGTATCCTGAGTACGGCGGAACACGTGAAATTCCGTCGGAATCCGGGAGGACCATCTCCCAAGGCTAAATACTACCTAGTGACCGATAGTGAACCAGTACCGTGAGGGAAAGGTGAAAAGCACCCCGGAAGGGGAGTGAAATAGATCCTGAAACCGTGTGCCTACAAGTAGTTAGAGCCCGTTAATGGGTGATAGCGTGCCTTTTGTAGAATGAACCGGCGAGTTACGATTACGTGCGAGGTTAAGTTGATAAGACGGAGCCGCAGCGAAAGCGAGTCTGAATAGGGCGAATTAGTACGTGGTCGTAGACCCGAAACCAGGTGATCTACCCATGTCCAGGGTGAAGGTGAGGTAACACTTACTGGAGGCCCGAACCCACGCACGTTGAAAAGTGCGGGGATGAGGTGTGGGTAGCGGAGAAATTCCAATCGAACCTGGAGATAGCTGGTTCTCTCCGAAATAGCTTTAGGGCTAGCCTCGTGATTGAGAATACTGGAGGTAGAGCACTGTTTGGACTAGGGGGGCATCTCGCTTTACCGAATTCAGACAAACTCCGAATGCCAGATATTTATACACGGGAGTCAGACTGCGAGTGATAAGATCCGTAGTCAAAAGGGAAACAGCCCAGACCACCAGCTAAGGTCCCAAAGTAATCGTTAAGTGGAAAAGGATGTGGCGTTGCTTAGACAACCAGGATGTTGGCTTAGAAGCAGCCATCATTTAAAGAGTGCGTAATAGCTCACTGGTCGAGTGACGCTGCGCCGAAAATGTATCGGGGCTAAACGATTCACCGAAGCTGTGGATGCATACTTTGAGTATGCGTGGTAGGAGAGCGTTCTAAGTGCGCTGAAGTCAGACCGGAAGGACTGGTGGAGCGCTTAGAAGTGAGAATGCCGGTATGAGTAGCGAAAGACGGGTGAGAATCCCGTCCACCGTATGACTAAGGTTTCCTGAGGAAGGCTCGTCCGCTCAGGGTTAGTCGGGACCTAAGCCGAGGCCGATAGGCGTAGGCGATGGACAACAGGTTGATATTCCTGTACCACCTCCTCACCGTTTGAGAAATGGGGGGACGCAGTAGGATAGGGTAAGCGCGCCGTTGGTTGTGCGCGTCCAAGCAGTAAGGTGTGTATGTAGGCAAATCCGCATACTTTAACATTGAGCTGTGATGGCGAGTCCGTATGGACGAAGTTCCTGATTTCACACTGCCAAGAAAAGCCTCTATCGAGGTGAGAGGTGCCCGTACCGCAAACCGACACAGGTAGTCGAGGAGAGAATCCTAAGGTGTGCGAGAGAACTCTCGTTAAGGAACTCGGCAAAATGACCCCGTAACTTCGGGAGAAGGGGTGCTCTTGAGCGTGTTAAAGCGCATGAGAGCCGCAGTGAATAGGCCCAGGCGACTGTTTAGCAAAAACACAGGTCTCTGCAAAACCGTAAGGTGACGTATAGGGGCTGACGCCTGCCCGGTGCTGGAAGGTTAAGAGGAGTGGTTAGCGCAAGCGAAGCTGCGAATTGAAGCCCCAGTAAACGGCGGCCGTAACTATAACGGTCCTAAGGTAGCGAAATTCCTTGTCGGGTAAGTTCCGACCCGCACGAAAGGCGTAACGATCTGGGCACTGTCTCAACGAGAGACTCGGTGAAATTATAGTACCTGTGAAGATGCAGGTTACCCGCGACAGGACGGAAAGACCCCGTGGAGCTTTACTGTAGCCTGATATTGAATTTTGGTACAACTTGTACAGGATAGGTAGGAGCCAGAGATCCCGGAGCGCCAGCTTCGGAGGAGGCGTCGGTGGGATACTACCCTGGTTGTATTGAACTTCTAACCCATGCCCCTTAGCGGGGTAGGAGACAGTGTCAGGCGGACAGTTTGACTGGGGCGGTCGCCTCCTAAAGAGTAACGGAGGCGCCCAAAGGTTCCCTCAGAATGGTTGGAAATCATTCGTAGAGTGTAAAGGCATAAGGGAGCTTGACTGCGAGACCTACAAGTCGAGCAGGGTCGAAAGACGGGCTTAGTGATCCGGTGGTTCCGCATGGAAGGGCCATCGCTCAACGGATAAAAGCTACCCCGGGGATAACAGGCTTATCTCCCCCAAGAGTCCACATCGACGGGGAGGTTTGGCACCTCGATGTCGGCTCATCGCATCCTGGGGCTGTAGTCGGTCCCAAGGGTTGGGCTGTTCGCCCATTAAAGCGGTACGCGAGCTGGGTTCAGAACGTCGTGAGACAGTTCGGTCCCTATCCGTCGTGGGCGTAGGAAATTTGAGAGGAGCTGTCCTTAGTACGAGAGGACCGGGATGGACATACCGCTGGTGTACCAGTTGTCTTGCCAAAGGCATCGCTGGGTAGCTATGTATGGACGGGATAAGTGCTGAAAGCATCTAAGCATGAAGCCCCCCTCAAGATGAGATTTCCCATTACGCAAGTAAGTAAGATCCCTCAAAGACGATGAGGTAGATAGGTTCGAGGTGGAAGTGTGGCGACACATGGAGCTGACGAATACTAATCGATCGAGGACTTAACCACATTATTACCGAATATTTTAACTTTCAATGAACCGTTTATCCAGTTTTGAAAGAACAATCTTTCAATATAAGCACATCTATGTGCAAGTGAAGTGATGATGGCAAAGAGGTCACACCCGTTCCCATACCGAACACGGAAGTTAAGCTCTTTAGCGCCGATGGTAGTTGGGGGCTTCCCCCTGTGAGAGTAGGACGTCGCTTCGCAAATCAAAAAGTCTAAGCATTATGCTTAGGCTTTTTTTGTTGTAGAGTAAATTATATAGGTCCAATACTAAATGTTAAAATATTGATATAATTTGACAAAAAAGAACGTTACACCCAAAGGTCTTATACTTTAGTTGCTGAAACAAAAGGTAAGATGGGGTTACATGTACATGCATTCTATCATCAGTTCCCCAGGAGTTGAAGACACGATAATTTTAAAGACAGAGGTGTGTGGGGGGCGGTATCTGTTCCAGCTTAGTCAAAGGTCAGTTCCTTAGGACATGGCTAAACCCAATTTGGATAGTTGATACTACGCACATTCGTACAAAGCAAGAATGGCTGTATTGAGCGAGTGTGGGGGAATTAAACTGAAGTAAGTTCGTTGTGTGGAAAATAGATCAATTGAAAAGGAAGTGGGTTCTAAAGGCAATAAAAGATGCCCTTATTTCATTGTCTATTCCTTACTCTTTCTCACTAAGTAGCTTCAATATTTGTTTCAGATTCAAAGCGAATATTATTGTAGCACCTTGAATTTCCATGCCAAATAAACCCGCTGATTGGGCCGTATTGTACTCGAGGGAATTTTTCAATTCACTATTTTTTGCTTCAATTTTATACTGATTTCGGGCATGCTCTTTAAATTCCTCTGTCTCTTGGTAAGCAGCTTGTTCTTCGTATCCAGTCGATTTGATGGTGATGGAATACGATTTGCTATTGGCGATTCCTTATAACAGTCCTCCTTCAATGGACCCATTTTATACTTTTTGATGTCAAAATAAAACGTCAGCGATTGCTTCGTATTTTGACCTTTCTTCGCTGTACGCGCTTTTCTCGTCGCCATGTGACCTGTTGGACATACAAACATGCCGAAATCTTTATTAAAATCAAATTCTTTTTGTTTCGTACGTCCTCTGGTTATAAGGATTGGATTTAGTTTTGCGATTAATTGAGGCTGTTCTTGATTTGTATCAACTAAGTTATCTTTTTCTTAATAGGCATTGTCACCAATTACTATCTAAACTTTCATTCCAGTTGCTTTACGTTTCTTGATTAATTCTTGTAAATAATGTCCATCACTTTTTTCAACTGTTGTAATAGTTGCTGCTGTAAAATTCGTTCATCACTCCTCGCAATATGCGTTTTGTAGCCAAAGAAAGACAAATCGATTGCTGTATGACCAACACGTGTCTCTGTATCTGCCGAGTATTAGAGTTGATATTAATAGTCATCCACAATTTCTTTTAATGTATTGAGACGTTCTTTCGCAGCTGGTACTTGTGCTGCTTATGGTTCTTTTTCAAGCATTTTTTCAATTATCAAGTCGAATAAGCCCACATCTTTTTGACGCAGCCGCCAGAATTTTGTGAGAGAGCTTGAATTAATGACGTCATCTTCTAGCGCTAAATCTAAGAAATATTTAAAGGACATATCGTATCTAGAACGCTCTACTAAATCAACGTCTGATGCATCATGAATCGCTTTCAATAATAGGTATTTAAACATATTGATCGGCGGGATCGCATTTCCACCGTTATCCAAATAGTATTTAGTTTTCAGCTCCCCTAGAATAAATGAAACATCCACGAGTTCATTAATTTGGCGCAGCATGTGATCTTTTGGCACGACGATTTCATAAATCGGCATGTATGGACTTAGGTTAAGGGTTTCTTGATTTAAAATTATGGGGCGCACCACCTGTCTTCACTTTATTTTAGTATACAGAAAAAGGGTGTTTCTTAGAGAGGAAAAGAAAGTTATCTTCCTAGTAAGCAGATACTAGTTGATTGGAGTGGAAGGCGGCGACTCCAGGTTTAAAGTAGGATGGACGAATTGCTGGGAATTTTGAAGCTAAACGTTTTAATCTTTTTTTCTGATTACGCCTATTTTTACATATCGGTAAATTTAAATAATACGTAAAAAGGCAGCAACAGTTTGACTTACTTGTAATAGATAATGTTCATTTGAACCGTAAAAAGTCATTCAAGGCAGTTTTGCTAAGGATTTACATGTGCCCGCTGATGTATCCTGCGGGTCCGATACGCCATAAAAGCAAATGGAAAAACGTCGTCGCGTCAACCAATTTACGGATTAAGAAGGTAGGGAAATAAGTTCTCATAATTTTACTAGACACCACAGCTGAAGAAATGGGTAGAATGTAAAAACCACGTTGGATAATGGAATCACTTTTTCTTTGGATTAAGTAAGCTTTAAACTAAACCGAGTTATTTAGTACGACTACAAATGTGGTGTTTAATCTCCTGATTTATAGCTAAGATTTCCTTGGAGGAGCAAATCTATATTTTAATGCTATAAATTTCTTTGTTATGCTCATGTTTAAAATAATAGTATTCATATTCATCAATCCCTCAATTACTTAAATAAACAACTTGTTCACTTTTCATAAAATTAATCGAACTTCCCTTCGGATACTTGTGGAGGACCCTATACGTTATCTTGATGATTAAAATGTACAGGAGGGAGTTCGTTTATATTTGGTATAAAAAGAACAAAAAAGCATTGACGTTTAGTAGAGTCGATGATAAGATATAAAAGTTGCAGTTGAAAAACACAACGAAAAACATTTTTAAAAAAGTTGTTGACACAACATTTAACAACGTGATATACTAAAGAAGTTGTCGCCGATAAGACGATAACGAAATGAACCTTGAAAACTGAACAAGCAAAACGTTAATTAAAACAACGTTTCGACGCACTGACACCTGTTAGTGGAGATCGAAACAAAAACATAGATATCAACTTTTAGTTGATACGCTAGCAAAGCAAATGAGCTTTCAAACTAACTTTTATGGAGAGTTTGATCCTGGCTCAGGACGAACGCTGGCGGCATGCCTAATACATGCAAGTCGAGCGAATGATGAAGAAGCTTGCTTCTTCTGATTTAGCGGCGGACGGGTGAGTAACACGTGGGTAACCTACCCTATAGATTGGGATAACTCAGGGAAACCTGGGCTAATACCGAATAATACATTTCCTTTCATGAGGAGATGTTAAAAGATGGTTTCGGCTATCACTATAGGATGGGCCCGCGGCGCATTAGCTAGTTGGTGAGGTAACGGCTCACCAAGGCAACGATGCGTAGCCGACCTGAGAGGGTGATCGGCCACACTGGGACTGAGACACGGCCCAGACTCCTACGGGAGGCAGCAGTAGGGAATCTTCCACAATGGGCGAAAGCCTGATGGAGCAATGCCGCGTGAGTGAAGAAGGATTTCGGTTCGTAAAACTCTGTTGTAAGGGAAGAACAAGTAGCGTAGTAACTGGCGTTACCTTGACGGTACCTTATTAGAAAGCCACGGCTAACTACGTGCCAGCAGCCGCGGTAATACGTAGGTGGCAAGCGTTGTCCGGAATTATTGGGCGTAAAGCGCGCGCAGGTGGTTCCTTAAGTCTGATGTGAAAGCCCACGGCTCAACCGTGGAGGGTCATTGGAAACTGGGGAACTTGAGTGCAGAAGAGGATAGTGGAATTCCAAGTGTAGCGGTGAAATGCGTAGAGATTTGGAGGAACACCAGTGGCGAAGGCGACTATCTGGTCTGTAACTGACACTGAGGCGCGAAAGCGTGGGGAGCAAACAGGATTAGATACCCTGGTAGTCCACGCCGTAAACGATGAGTGCTAAGTGTTGGGGGGTTTCCGCCCCTCAGTGCTGCAGCTAACGCATTAAGCACTCCGCCTGGGGAGTACGGTCGCAAGACTGAAACTCAAAGGAATTGACGGGGGCCCGCACAAGCGGTGGAGCATGTGGTTTAATTCGAAGCAACGCGAAGAACCTTACCAGGTCTTGACATCCCATTGACCATTATGGAGACATAGTTTTCCCTTCGGGGACAATGGTGACAGGTGGTGCATGGTTGTCGTCAGCTCGTGTCGTGAGATGTTGGGTTAAGTCCCGCAACGAGCGCAACCCTTATTCTTAGTTGCCATCATTTAGTTGGGCACTCTAAGGAGACTGCCGGTGACAAACCGGAGGAAGGTGGGGATGACGTCAAATCATCATGCCCCTTATGACCTGGGCTACACACGTGCTACAATGGACGGTACAAACGGTTGCCAACCCGCGAGGGGGAGCTAATCCGATAAAACCGTTCTCAGTTCGGATTGTAGGCTGCAACTCGCCTACATGAAGCCGGAATCGCTAGTAATCGCGGATCAGCATGCCGCGGTGAATACGTTCCCGGGCCTTGTACACACCGCCCGTCACACCACGAGAGTTTGTAACACCCGAAGTCGGTGAGGTAACCTTTATGGAGCCAGCCGCCGAAGGTGGGATAGATGATTGGGGTGAAGTCGTAACAAGGTAGCCGTATCGGAAGGTGCGGCTGGATCACCTCCTTTCTAAGGATAATTACGGAAGATTTCATCTTGGATGAAATCACAATTAACGTTTTGCTGTTCAGTTTTGAAGGTTCATTCTTAAATGAATGATATACTTCAAAACTTGTTCTTTGAAAACTGGATAAAACGACATTGAAAGCAATGAAATAAATCAAGTAATAAACTGTAAGTTCTTAAGTCTTACCTTCGGGTAAGCAGTAACTAATCTTTATGGTTAAGTTATTAAGGGCGCACGGTGGATGCCTTGGCACTAGGAGTCGATGAAGGACGGCACTAACACCGATATGCCTCGGGGAGCTGTAAGTGAGCTTTGATCCGGGGATTTCCGAATGGGGGAACCCACTATGTTTAATAGCATAGTATCTACGCGTGAATACATAGCGCGATGAGGACAGACGCAGGGAACTGAAACATCTAAGTACCTGCAGGAAGAGAAAGAAAATTCGATTCCCTGAGTAGCGGCGAGCGAAACGGGAATAGCCCAAACCAAAGAGCTTGCTCTTTGGGGTTGTAGGACATTCTATACGGAGTTACAAAAGAATGAGCTAGACGAAGCGACTTGGAAAGGTCTGCCATAGCAGGTAATAGCCCTGTAGTCAAAAGTTCATTCCCTCTTGAATGTATCCTGAGTACGGCGGAACACGTGAAATTCCGTCGGAATCCGGGAGGACCATCTCCCAAGGCTAAATACTACCTAGTGACCGATAGTGAACCAGTACCGTGAGGGAAAGGTGAAAAGCACCCCGGAAGGGGAGTGAAATAGATCCTGAAACCGTGTGCCTACAAGTAGTTAGAGCCCGTTAATGGGTGATAGCGTGCCTTTTGTAGAATGAACCGGCGAGTTACGATTACGTGCGAGGTTAAGTTGATAAGACGGAGCCGCAGCGAAAGCGAGTCTGAATAGGGCGAATTAGTACGTGGTCGTAGACCCGAAACCAGGTGATCTACCCATGTCCAGGGTGAAGGTGAGGTAACACTTACTGGAGGCCCGAACCCACGCACGTTGAAAAGTGCGGGGATGAGGTGTGGGTAGCGGAGAAATTCCAATCGAACCTGGAGATAGCTGGTTCTCTCCGAAATAGCTTTAGGGCTAGCCTCGTGATTGAGAATACTGGAGGTAGAGCACTGTTTGGACTAGGGGGGCATCTCGCTTTACCGAATTCAGACAAACTCCGAATGCCAGATATTTATACACGGGAGTCAGACTGCGAGTGATAAGATCCGTAGTCAAAAGGGAAACAGCCCAGACCACCAGCTAAGGTCCCAAAGTAATCGTTAAGTGGAAAAGGATGTGGCGTTGCTTAGACAACCAGGATGTTGGCTTAGAAGCAGCCATCATTTAAAGAGTGCGTAATAGCTCACTGGTCGAGTGACGCTGCGCCGAAAATGTATCGGGGCTAAACGATTCACCGAAGCTGTGGATGCATACTTTGAGTATGCGTGGTAGGAGAGCGTTCTAAGTGCGCTGAAGTCAGACCGGAAGGACTGGTGGAGCGCTTAGAAGTGAGAATGCCGGTATGAGTAGCGAAAGACGGGTGAGAATCCCGTCCACCGTATGACTAAGGTTTCCTGAGGAAGGCTCGTCCGCTCAGGGTTAGTCGGGACCTAAGCCGAGGCCGATAGGCGTAGGCGATGGACAACAGGTTGATATTCCTGTACCACCTCCTCACCGTTTGAGAAATGGGGGGACGCAGTAGGATAGGGTAAGCGCGCCGTTGGTTGTGCGCGTCCAAGCAGTAAGGTGTGTATGTAGGCAAATCCGCATACTTTAACATTGAGCTGTGATGGCGAGTCCGTATGGACGAAGTTCCTGATTTCACACTGCCAAGAAAAGCCTCTATCGAGGTGAGAGGTGCCCGTACCGCAAACCGACACAGGTAGTCGAGGAGAGAATCCTAAGGTGTGCGAGAGAACTCTCGTTAAGGAACTCGGCAAAATGACCCCGTAACTTCGGGAGAAGGGGTGCTCTTGAGCGTGTTAAAGCGCATGAGAGCCGCAGTGAATAGGCCCAGGCGACTGTTTAGCAAAAACACAGGTCTCTGCAAAACCGTAAGGTGACGTATAGGGGCTGACGCCTGCCCGGTGCTGGAAGGTTAAGAGGAGTGGTTAGCGCAAGCGAAGCTGCGAATTGAAGCCCCAGTAAACGGCGGCCGTAACTATAACGGTCCTAAGGTAGCGAAATTCCTTGTCGGGTAAGTTCCGACCCGCACGAAAGGCGTAACGATCTGGGCACTGTCTCAACGAGAGACTCGGTGAAATTATAGTACCTGTGAAGATGCAGGTTACCCGCGACAGGACGGAAAGACCCCGTGGAGCTTTACTGTAGCCTGATATTGAATTTTGGTACAACTTGTACAGGATAGGTAGGAGCCAGAGATCCCGGAGCGCCAGCTTCGGAGGAGGCGTCGGTGGGATACTACCCTGGTTGTATTGAACTTCTAACCCATGCCCCTTAGCGGGGTAGGAGACAGTGTCAGGCGGACAGTTTGACTGGGGCGGTCGCCTCCTAAAGAGTAACGGAGGCGCCCAAAGGTTCCCTCAGAATGGTTGGAAATCATTCGTAGAGTGTAAAGGCATAAGGGAGCTTGACTGCGAGACCTACAAGTCGAGCAGGGTCGAAAGACGGGCTTAGTGATCCGGTGGTTCCGCATGGAAGGGCCATCGCTCAACGGATAAAAGCTACCCCGGGGATAACAGGCTTATCTCCCCCAAGAGTCCACATCGACGGGGAGGTTTGGCACCTCGATGTCGGCTCATCGCATCCTGGGGCTGTAGTCGGTCCCAAGGGTTGGGCTGTTCGCCCATTAAAGCGGTACGCGAGCTGGGTTCAGAACGTCGTGAGACAGTTCGGTCCCTATCCGTCGTGGGCGTAGGAAATTTGAGAGGAGCTGTCCTTAGTACGAGAGGACCGGGATGGACATACCGCTGGTGTACCAGTTGTCTTGCCAAAGGCATCGCTGGGTAGCTATGTATGGACGGGATAAGTGCTGAAAGCATCTAAGCATGAAGCCCCCCTCAAGATGAGATTTCCCATTACGCAAGTAAGTAAGATCCCTCAAAGACGATGAGGTAGATAGGTTCGAGGTGGAAGTGTGGCGACACATGGAGCTGACGAATACTAATCGATCGAGGACTTAACCACATTATTACCGAATATTTTAACTTTCAATGAACCGTTTATCCAGTTTTGAAAGAACAATCTTTCAATATAAGCACATCTATGTGCAAGTGAAGTGATGATGGCAAAGAGGTCACACCCGTTCCCATACCGAACACGGAAGTTAAGCTCTTTAGCGCCGATGGTAGTTGGGGGCTTCCCCCTGTGAGAGTAGGACGTCGCTTCGCAAATCAAAAAGTCTAAGCATTATGCTTAGGCTTTTTTTGTTCTGGAAAATATAACGCCTCAATCCACAAGTATCGGTTTTATTAAGTTGTAAATGTTACATTTCTAACTTAAGATAGTTTGATTTGATTTAACAGAATAAAGATTAATATCTGGTGAATTAAATTACTTTCTATATCGTAGAGCGCTTTATTATTTCCCAGTAAATAATGAAAGAACATTGAAATAAGTGGTATAAGTAAAGACCCATACATAGCTTATATAGGGTACGCGAATAGACTTAATTAAGGTTATATTATATAACAAAAGATCCAACTGTATTAACACATTGAGGTATTTGCTGTATTAGAAACGTAACATTATTTCTCTTAGGTAGTCAGATGATTTGGTATGTAAGTCAAGTAGATACACAGTAGAAGAAGTAGGTTATTTAACAAGTCGTAAATAGTGATGGTCAACATACATCTTGTAATAAGATGCCTATACGTAACACATCTTAGTGTCAAAAATAAAGTAAGAAAAAGGAGACGGGGGTACCGTTTCCTTTTTCTGTTATTTACTTAATCCAACTGAAGTATTTTCGTATGTCGCATCTGTTAGTGCTTTTAACATAAAATGTGCTACGCTTGCACGAGCGATGGAACGAGAAGTACCAGACACACTATCTAATGATTCGCTATATGAAGTGGATAATGGCTCATCTTTTAAGCCCATTGGACGAGCGGTTGAATACGTAAATTTTTTTGATTTATAATAGTCTAGTGCAGCGCGGTGATCTTTTAATGGGTTTGTGAGTATTTTCATTATAACTTTACCAGCGATGCCTGGAATTTCTCCGTCTACTCCAGCAGAGGCACAGTATACAAAGCGCTTAATACCAGCTGCTTCCATTCCGTCAACAATGTTTTTCCCCATACGTTCTAACTCATCAGATTTTTTCATACCGGCTCTAGAGTTTAAGCGTGAAATAAACGCTTTATGTTCTTTAACAGCTTCCGCTACAGCAGTTGAATCGAAGGCGTCTCCTTGAAGGATTGTAACCTCCTCTGCTGTACGACCATTTTAAACAAAATGTTGTCCTACGCCACCAGTCGCATTGAAAACGATAATTTTTATTTATGAATTCCTTCGTGTAACTAAGATGGTTGTATTATAGCGTGGTTTGAATTGGACCTGATAACGTATAATAGTTATAGAATAGTAAACGGGGTGAGACGATGAAAAATGAACGACCAATCGTTGAAGCATTACAAAAATTTGTGGCAAGTGAACCACAGTCTTTACATGTACCGGGACATAAGCATGGGGTTCTGTCAGCACTACCAAATGAACTAAAAACAGCACTTACATATGATGTGACTGAGCTATCAGGACTTGATGATTTCCATCATCCGGAAGAGGCAATAGCCAGTGCAGAGTTGCTTCTTACTAAAACGTATGGTGCGGACCGAAGTTTCTTTTTAGTGAATGGTTCAACTGTCGGTAATTTGGCAATGATTTATGCGACGTGTCAGCGAGGCGATATCATTATTGTACAGCGAAATGCACATAAATCAGTATTTCACGGGATTGAATTAGTCGGAGCAAAACCAGTATACGTGACACCACAATGGGATTTGCAGAGCGGTACAGCAGGAAGTGTTTCTACGGAAGTACTGAAGGAGGCACTTCAACGTTACCCAAATGCGAAAGCGGTAATACTGACATACCCGACCTATTACGGCATTGTATCTCAGCAGTTAGCGCAACAAATTGCATTGTGCCACGAAAAACATATCCCGGTTTTAGTAGACGAGGCACATGGCGCTCACCTGATCGCAAGTAAGGCATTTCCGGTATCAGCGTTAAATTTAGGAGCAGATGTCGTAGTGCAGTCTGCGCATAAAACATTGCCAGCAATGACGATGGCTTCGTTTTTACATATAAAATCGAGTTTAATTCAACCAGAAAAAATTAATGGTTATTTACGCATGCTACAATCTAGTAGTCCCTCCTATTTATTGCTTGCTTCATTAGATGATGCAAGGCACTATGTATCGACATATCTTGAGAGTGATAGTATGTATTTAATGGACAAGCGCCAGCAATTAGTGGAATCTCTACGTTCGTTGCCTGGGCTAGTGGTTGTTGAAGTAGATGATCCGCTAAAGTTATTACTACGTGCACCAGGTTATACTGGTTTCCAACTTAAGGATGCGTTTGAGAATAATCAGCTGTATGTGGAACTTGCCGATGCAGAACAGGTACTCATCATTTTGCCATTATTAAAACATGGTCAAAGCTATCCATTTGGAGAAATGTGCATTCGTATAAAGGATGCCGTAGCCGAGTTGAAAAAACAAAAAGGTGAGGCAGTTGAGCAAATGGGTAAACAATATGAAATGGCACACATTACAACCTCGGAATACACATTTGCAGAAATCGGATTGATGGACAAGGAATGGATTCCATATATGCGTGCAATTGGCCGAGTTGCCGCCAGCATGCTCATCCCATATCCGCCAGGCATTCCGTTATTTGTACCAGGAGAGAAAATTACGGTTGCTAAACTGAGTCAGCTAGAGGAGCTTTTAGCAATGGGGGCAGCATTCCAAGGAGTGCATCGTCTACAGGAAAAATTGATTTATGTCATAAAGCATTAGTTGGAGGAATATAAATAATGGTAGGAAATTTATTTATTACGTTTGAAGGTCCTGAAGGTGCAGGGAAGACTTCTGTTTTGAAAATTATTCATGAGCGCCTGAAGGAAAATAACATAGATGTACTCATGACGCGTGAGCCAGGTGGGATTGAAATAGCAGAGAAGATTCGCGGTATCATATTGGATCCAGCACACACAAATATGAATGAACGTACAGAAGCACTTCTTTTTGCAGCAGCACGCGCCCAACATTTTTTTGAAAAGGTCGTACCAGCACTTGAAGCCGGGCAACATGTATTATGTGACCGCTTTATCGATTCATCGCTTGCTTATCAAGGATTTGCTCGTGGTCTAGGGGTAGATGAAGTGCTTAGCATTAATCAGTTCGCGATTGGCCAGCGTTTACCAGACTTGACGATTTTATTTGATCTAGCGCCAGAAATTGGGTTAGCCCGAATTCAAGCTGGTCGTGTAGAAGAAATTAACCGTTTAGATGAGGAAGGTTTGGCGTTTCATAAGCAAGTACGGGCCGGCTATAAGGAAGCGGTTCGACGTTATCCAGAGCGTATTCGCATTATCAATGCTGAGCAGCCAATGGACAATGTTGTGGAAGATGTTTGGTCGATTTTAAGTGAGGTATTGGGGTAAAAGTAAATGAAGTGCATATCCTACATGTGGTATAATGGAGGCACCTATTCAATGAAGGGGTGAGTGCGGATGAAGTTAGTAGTAGCAGTTGTTCAAGATCAAGATAGCAATCGTTTGTCGAACGCTTTAACAAGAAATAATTATCGAGCTACAAAATTAGCGAGTACGGGTGGTTTCCTACGTTCAGGAAATACGACATTTTTAATCGGTACTGATGACTCTCTAATTCCGAAGCTATTGGATATTATTCGTGAGAACTGCAGGTCGCGTGAACAAATGGTAGCGCCCGTTTCGCCAATGGGTGGGAATGCAGATTCTTATATTCCATACCCCGTTGAAGTTGAAGTAGGAGGAGCTACAGTATTTGTATTACCAATTGATCAGTTCCACCATTTTTAAAAAGATAAGAAAGTACAGTTTTTGAATTTGTCTAGGCATTCGCGCCACATCCTCAAGGTTGCATCAATTCCTTCCCATGCAAGTCCGTTCTACGCGAAAGCGAAGCCATAGGAGCAAGCATACTTAGTCAGGAACCTCCAGCGCTTGAAGCGGACACGATATCAGTCATATCGACAATGCTATATGGACGCAGTGATAGGGGTGTAAACGGACGCGAACGCGCTTTTCTTATTTTGTGGAGGCGAAAGGTAATTGAAGATAAATCAAGATTTACGTATGGGTATGAATGCGAATCGAAATGATTTACGATCGAATAATCAAGGCGGCAATCGCTTCGGTGAGATGATCGTAAAGCAAGGCTCTAAAATGCAAACTGAACAACTTACAAGATTGCTTGGTGATATTTCAGCAGCCGGTGATCGCGTTGCCAGATCTCGAAACTTACGTGAACTAGCTCGTTTCAAAATGCTCGTGAAGCGTTTCCTACAAGAAGCCGTAGATTACGGAATGGAAATGAAGCAATCACATACTTGGAATCGTTTTGGTGAAGGTAGACGCTTAAAGATTGTTGAAACGATTGATGAGCGGCTAGTCGAGCTTGCAGAAAATCTTCTAAATGAAGAAAAAGAGTCCATCGATTTATTAGATAAAATTGGTGAAATTAAAGGATTATTAATTAATCTTTATATGTAAAACCCGTGTCTTCGTCGTGCATTAGACACGGGATTTTTTCTAAAATAGCAATATCTGAAAAAGGTGAACGAAATGGTACGTACAGTGGACGAGCTAAAAACACTACAGCCTGTAGTCATGAAGCAGCTGCAAACGATTATTGAAAAGAATAGAATGGCACACGCATACATTTTTGATGGCGAAAAAGGGACCGGTAAACGTGATGTAATGACATTTTTTGTTAAGCTCGTTTTATGCGAAAATCCGTCGGGAAATGTTCCATGTGAAACATGTCGAAATTGCAAACGTGTCGATTCAGGTAACCATCCGAATATTCAACAAATTGAACCGGACGGGCAGTTTATTAAAATCGACCAAGTTCGGGACCTTATTGCTGAAATGATGATGACTGGTGTAGAGGCAGGGAGAAAAATTTACGTACTGCATCATGCAGACCGTTTAAATGTCGCTTCTGCTAATATGTTACTGAAGTTTTTAGAAGAACCAGATGGCGAAGTAACAGCGATTTTGCTTACTGAACAAATTCAATCAATTTTACCGACGATTCGTTCACGCTGCCAGCATATAAAGTTTGCTAAAATGCCAAGGCCACTACTCGTAGAATATTTAGTCGGGAACGGTGTAACCAATTCAATGGCGTGCACAGTAAGTATGGTCACGAATGAGCTCGAAACAGCGATTTCTTTAGCAAATGACGAGCAGTTTGCACATGCGAGAAAAACAGTGTTAAAATTAGTAGAGACACTTCATAAAAATGTTCATGAAGCTATGCTTATTATCCACGAGGAATGGCTTCCTACATTTAAAGAAAAAAGCAATATGGAGCAAGCACTGGATTTATTATTGTTTGCTTATCGTGACATGGTGGCGATTAAAGCCAACCCTGAAGCAATTTGTACATATCCTGATATGTATCAACGTTTCAATGAAATGGCCCTGCGCTCGACTTATGAACGTTTGTCTAGTCAAATGCAAGCCGTTTTACAAGCGCGTGCGTCTCTGCAACGTAATATGAATCGCACGTTATTGATGGAGCAGCTAATGCTGAATCTGCAGGAGGGATATACATTTGTATAATGTAGTCGGAGTTCGCTTTAAAAAGGCGGGTAAAATATATTATTTTGATCCAGCAGCATATATACTCGAGGTAGGTGAGTATGTCATTGTTGAAACGGCTCGCGGTATTGAATACGGGAAAGTCGTCGTTCCAATGAGACAAGTAGGAGAAAACGATGTTGTTTTACCGTTAAAACATGTAGTTCGCCCTGCTGATGAACGCGATCGTATTCAAGTAGATGAAAATCAATCCGAATCAAGGCGTGCCTTTGATTTAGCGAATACTAAAATTATCGAGCATAAATTAGAAATGAAGCTCGTTGATGTGGAATATACATTTGACCGAAATAAAATTATTTTCTATTTCACAGCTGAGGGACGCGTTGACTTCCGTGAATTAGTAAAAGATTTAGCATCGGTCTTTCGAACACGTATTGAACTGCGTCAAATTGGTGTACGCGATGAGGCCAAGTTATTAGGTGGCATTGGACCATGTGGCCGTATGTTATGTTGCGCAACATTTTTAGGCGACTTCGATCCAGTATCGATTAAAATGGCGAAGGACCAAAACTTATCATTAAACCCAACGAAAATTTCGGGTCTTTGTGGTCGTCTAATGTGCTGTTTAAAGTATGAAAATGATGATTACGAAATTGCTAAAGAAGGCATGCCGGATATTGGAGAGAAAACAATGACGCCGGACGGATTTGGTAAAGTCGTCGGCATCAATGTATTAGAGCGTTTAGTTCAAGTATATTTACAAGAACAAGAGCGTACAGTTGAGTATACGTTAGAAGAACTGTTACAATGTGAAAAAAATCTTATATAGATAGAGATTGATGGGGTGGCTTGAGTGAAGGACCGTAATTTCTTAGACACTGTTATGGAGTTCGAACAACAGCTTGAATCAATGCAGCAACAATTTAGTACGTTGAAACAATTTGTTGCGCATATGATGGAGGAACATCAGACACTTCAAACAGAAAACCTACACCTGCGTACGCGCTTAGAGGTGCTTTTAGCTAATGACACTGCGATATTAGAGAAAGTAGTAGAGCAGAAGAAAGCGTCGTTAGATATAGGAGAAGGATATGACAATTTGGCACGTCTTTATCATGAAGGCTTCCACGTTTGTCATGTACATTTCGGCGGCTCGCGTAAAGGTGAGGATTGCTTGTTTTGTCTATCATTTTTAAATAAACAAAATGGTTAAATACAAAGGCTGAATCCGAGGTTGTGGGTTTCAGTCTTTTGTTTTGGAGCATTGGAGGAAATAAATATGGAACAATGGTTACAGGGCGACGAACGACTTGACTATTTATTAGCAGAAGATTTACGTATTATTCAAAGTCCGTCTGTCTTTTCATTTTCATTAGATGCGGTATTATTATCGCGATTTGTACAAGTACCGAAGCAACGAGGACATATTGTAGATCTTTGTTCAGGAAACGGCGTAATTCCTTTGTTCTTGAGTGCGCGTACAAAGGCTAAAATTACGGGTGTTGAATTGCAACCACGCTTATATGATATGGCACAGCGTAGTATTGCTTATAATAAGTTAGAACAGCAAATTGATATGGTACTCGGTGACGTGAAAGACATTCCGAATACGCTAGGTATTGAAAAATACGAAGTAGTGACATGTAATCCTCCATACTTTTTGGCGAATGAGCTGAGTGATAAAAATGTGAGTGAGCATTATGCAATTGCACGTCACGAAATCCATCTTACACTAGAAGAAGCAATTGCTTCCTCCAGCCGTTTGTTAAAGCAGGGAGGGAAAGCTGCATTTGTCCACCGGCCTGGTCGCCTGCTGGATATCGTTACTGCAATGCGTGCGAATCGACTTGAACCAAAACGTATTCAATTTGTGTACCCAAAGCAGGGAAAAGAGGCGAATACCCTTTTAATAGAAGCAATTAAAGATGGCAAGCCAGATTTAAAAGTATTACCGCCATTATATGTGTATGCTGACAATGACGAATACACAGCTGAAGTGAGGGCGTTATTATATGGAAACAAAGAGTAGCCATTATTTTTATGTGCTCGAATGTAGTGATAGCACGTATTATGCTGGTTATACGAATAACTTAGAAAAACGTGTTGCAACACATAATGCAGGTAAAGGTGCTAAATATACAAGGGCGAGAAGTCCAGTTACCTGTGTTTACTACGAGACATTTGAAACAAAGCAAGAAGCAATGCGTGCCGAGTATGCATTTAAGCAACTACAACGCAGTGAAAAAATCCAGTATATGAGGAGGCAGAGTGTATGAAATCACAAAAAAGTAGCCAACATGAGCAAGGTAGCTGTTTATATTTAGTTGCAACACCAATAGGAAATTTAGAAGATATGACGGTGCGCGCGCTGCGAATTTTAAAAGAAGTAGATGTTATTGCCGCAGAAGATACGCGAAATACGAAAAAGCTTTGCAATTATTTTGAGATTTCAACCCCGCTTGTAAGTTATCATGAACATAATATTGAATATGGTGGGGAGAAGCTACTATCATATTTACGTGATGGGAAGTCGATTGCGCTCGTTAGTGATGCAGGACTGCCTTGTATTTCAGATCCGGGTGCTGATATCGTCGTGAAAGCAATTGAAGAAGAGTTTGCGGTTGTACCAATTCCGGGTGCGAATGCGGCATTAACAGCACTTATTGCCTCTGGTTTAGTTCCGCAGCCATTTTATTTCTTTGGGTTTTTAAATCGCAGTAAAAAAGAACGCCGCGCACAGCTAGAAAAGTTAGCGAAGCGTGAGGAAACAATGGTGTTTTACGAAGCACCGCATCGTATAAAGGAAACGTTAAAGGATTTAGAACTGGTTCTTGGCGACCGTAAAATTACACTGGCTCGTGAATTAACAAAGAAATTTGAGGAATTTCTGCGCGGTACGATTAGCGAAGCAATTTCATGGACAAATGAAAGCGAGATCCGCGGCGAATTTTGTATTGTACTGGAAGGAAATACATCAGGTGAAATCGAAGAAGATGAGATTGCCTACTGGACGGATATGACATTAGAAGAGCATGTGGACTATATAATAGAAGAAACTGCAATGAATTCCAAGGATGCCATTAAAGAAGTAGCAAAATTACGTAGTTTACCGAAGCGTGACGTCTACCAGGCATATCACCAATAAAGGTTAATAAGATTCATCTCGCCCCCAAAAAGGGTGAGAGGATGTCCTTTATTGCGTATTTAAGAAAGTTGGACTTGCTTAAATATCAAAAAAGGGGCTGCGCCAAAGAGAGATTTCTACTTTTAGCGCAGCCCTTTAATTGAAAAAAGGTGATACCTCAAAACGAGGTATCTCTTTTATACTGAAAAGTGCTTATTTTTTAAGGTTTGTTTGAATTTCTTTAACTAACATTTCTGCGCCTTCTGGGCTTAAAATTAATTTGCCCCCAACAAGACGGAAATTGTCATCAGAAACTTCGCCAGTTACAGCACAAGTCATATTGGGCATGTATTTTTTAAGAATGATTTTATCATCATCAACGTAAATTTCTAATGCATCTTTTTCAGCAATGCCTAGTGTGCGACGAAGCTCGATTGGAATAACTACACGACCTAACTCATCGACTTTACGAACGATACCTGTTGATTTCATGACAATGTTTCCTCCTAATTTTGGTGTTATAATAATTCGTCAAATTTCGACATCAAATCCTTGTCTATTTGGAATCATACCAAGTAATGACATAAACGTCAATAAATTAGCACTGATATATCCTAAAAGATAGAAATTTTTTTGTTATTAACCATTCAATAATAGATAAAAATAAAGATTTTTAATAATTTTAAGATGCAATAGTCTAAAAGTTCGAACAATTTACCAACAATTTGTTTGTTTATTTTTCGACAAAGGTATATTGTAATAATCTTTGATTGAAACAAATTTCGGACTTCGTTAGAATAAGAATTATACTGTGAAACAAATGGAGGCAGTTTACGTGAACGAACAAAAAACATTTTATATAACAACCCCGATTTATTACCCGAGTGGTAAGTTCCATATCGGAACGGCTTATACAACGGTAGCATCGGATGCGATTGCACGTTACAAACGATTACAAGGATTTGATGTACGTCTACTTACAGGTATGGATGAGCATGGACAAAAGATTCAAGAGAAAGCTGCTGAAGTTGGCAAGCATCCACAAGAATATGTGAATGAAATTGCAGATGCAGCGAAGCAACTTTGGGAACTAATGGATATTTCTTATGATGACTTTATCCAAACAACAGAAGCTCGTCATACAGCGAACGTTGAAAAGATTTTCCAAAAGTTTTTAGATAACGATGACATTTATAAAGGTGAATATGAAGGCCTTTATTGTGTACCTTGTGAGTCTTACTATACTGAGACGCAATTAGTTGATGGAAAGTGCCCGGATTGTGCTCGAGAAGTACAAACTGTTAAAGAAGAGTCCTACTTCTTTAATATGAAAAAATATGCGGATCGATTACTAGAATATTACGAAAATAATTTAGAATTTATTGAGCCAGAATCTCGTAAAAACGAAATGATCAATAACTTCATTAAACCAGGTCTTGAAGACTTATCGGTTTCTCGTACATCTTTCGATTGGGGGATTAAAGTTCCGGGTGATCCAAAGCATGTAATTTACGTATGGGTAGATGCATTATCAAACTACATTACATCACTTGGCTATGGTTCAGATAACGAGGAGCTATTTAATAAGTACTGGCCTGCAGATGTGCATGTAGTCGGCAAAGATATCGTCCGCTTCCATACAATTTACTGGCCAATTTTCTTAATGGCGCTAGACCTACCATTACCGAAGAAAATTTTCGCACATGGTTTCATTATGATGAAAGACGGCAAAATGTCTAAATCTAAAGGGAATGTTGTCTATCCAGAAATGCTAGTAGAGCGTTATGGCTTAGATGCAACTCGTTACTTCTTACTGCGCGAGCTACCATTCGGTCAAGACGGCGTGTTCTCACCAGAATCATTTGTAGAGCGTACAAACTTCGATTTAGCAAACGATTTAGGGAATTTATTAAATCGTACCATTTCCATGATGAACAAGTATTTTGACGGGGTGATTCCATCCGAAAATCTACAAGAAACAGAATTTGATGCAATGCTAAAAGCGCATGCAGAAAATGTCCGTACTAAATATGAAGAAAGTATGGAAAAGATGCAATTTAGCGTTGTGCTTGGCGAGCTGTGGTCACTGATTTCACGTACGAATAAGTACATTGATGAAACATCGCCGTGGGTACTGGCAAAAGACGAAGCGGATCAACCAAAATTAGCAGCAGTTATGGCCAATCTAGCCGAAAGCCTACGCCATATTGCAGTCATGTTACAACCATTTATGACAGCTACACCGAAGCGTATTATGGAGCAATTAGGATTAGATAATAAATTATTAGCATGGAATACAATTGAAACATTCGGAAATACTATACCAGTAAACATAAAAGTGGTAGAAAAAGGAGTTCCAATCTTCCCTCGTCTTGAAAATGAAGTCGAAATTGCTTATATTCGTGAGCAAATGCAAGCTTCTGTGAAAACACCGCAAGTGGAAGACAAAAAAGAACAAAAATTAACAGTTGAAACACCTGACACACCGGAAATTTCAATTGATGATTTTATGAAGATTGACCTGCGTGTAGCAACAGTAACTGCATGTGAACCAGTACCAAAAGCAAAAAAATTACTAAAGCTACAAGTGAATTTAGGGTATGAGCAACGCCAAGTTGTATCAGGCATCGCAGAGCATTACACACCCGAGCAATTAGTAGGTCAAAAAGTAATTGTGGTAGCGAACTTAAAACCTGTGACATTACGCGGAGAATTGTCTCAAGGGATGATTTTAGCGGGTTCTCATGATGGTATTTTAACGCTTGCAACAGTCGACTCAAACCTTGAAAATGGTGCCAAAATAAAATAAAATTCTACAAAAGCCTGTTGGACAACAACTGTTCAACAGGCTTTTCATTCTAAATATGAGAACAGCAGAATAAAATTATATCAACATAATATAACGTAAAATGTATTTAAATGGGAATGTAATAGTTATCCAGCATTATAAGTGGAAGTCATATGCGGATATAATGACAGATAAGATATAGTTTGTAATAGATTTGTAATAATACTGACAACTATGAAATGTTATTATCCAATACAATACCAGGTAGGAGAATGAAGTATGAGTACATTTATTGATACGCATGTGCATTTAAACGCAGATCAGTACGACGAGGACTTACAAGAAGTTATTGCGCGTGCTTTAGCAGCCAAAGTAGAAAAAATGGTCGTTGTTGGGTTTGACCGAAAAACGATTGAAAGAGCCATGAAACTCGCAGATGAATACGACTTTATTTATGCAGTGATTGGGTGGCACCCAGTAGATGCAATTGATTGTACGGACGAGGATTTACGCTGGATTGAGGAGCTAGCGGCTCATCCAAAAGTTGTCGGCATTGGTGAAACGGGACTAGATTATTACTGGGATAAATCACCAAAGGACATCCAGCAATTTTGGTTCCGTAAGCAAATTCATTTGGCCCAAAAATTAAATTTACCCATCATCATTCATAATCGTGACGCAACAGGTGATGTTGTGCGTATTTTACGTGAAGAAAATGCGGCAATTGTTGGTGGTATTATGCATTGTTACGGTGGAAGTGTTGAAACGGCACGCGAATGTATCGATATGAATTTCATGATTAGTTTAGGTGGGCCAGTAACATTTAAAAATGCAAAAATGCCAAAAGAAGTCGCAAAGGAAATTCCGCTCGAGCATTTATTAATCGAGACAGACGCACCTTATCTTGCACCTCATCCATACCGCGGAAAACGCAATGAACCATCATTTGTCCCACTAGTGGCAGAGGAAATTGCGCGGTTAAAAGAGTTGCCAGTTGAAGAAGTTGCTAAAGCTACGACTGAAAATGCGATTCGTTTTTTGGGTCTTTAAGTTAGCTGGAATTGCTTAAAGACATAAGTAAGCTATCATCTCGTCCTATTTTGGGTGAGATGAGTCTTTTTGAAAATAAATGTTTAGTGTGTGAAAGTGCCTCCAATACGAGCATCCAGCAGATTTTGTATACAAAGCTGTATTTTTTGGAAATAGCAAAACGGTTGACAGTATGAAAAGTAGTCCGTATAATCCAACGAGTATTAAGGAGGTGTTTTTCATGCCAAATAATTCCATGAAAAACTTGTCCCTAGGATCATTGAGGAGTAAGCAAACAGGTATAAGAATCGTATCTTTTGTCCTGTTTGTTTCAGTAATTACATTCGTTCTATTCCAGGGAACGAAAACTCCAATTGCGCTTTCTGCAAACGGAGAAATAACCGAGCTATCAACTCACGCAAACACGGTAGGCGAGCTTTTAGAAGCCCAAGACATAACCGTATCGAACTATGATAAATTATCACCCTCACTGAGCACCACGATCGTTAGTGGAATGACGATTGAATGGGAACAGGCAAAAGAAGTTACAATTTCAGTTGACGGAAATCAGTCAAATATATGGACAACTGAAAGTCTAGTGAAGAACATTTTGGAAGAAGCAAATATTGACGTAGCAGAGCATGATTTAGTATCACAGAGCTTAGGTACAGAGGTAGGAGCAGATAACAAAATCGATATTCAAAAAGCGTTTCAGTTAACGCTTGTCGATGGATTAAAAGAGAGACAAGTATGGTCCACTTCGACTACGGTCGCTAACTTTTTAAAACAACAAGGAATTCAGCTTCATGAATTTGATCGTGTCGAGAATAATTTGGAGGATGTTATCACTCCGAATGATAAAATCGCAGTTGTTCGCGTAGAAAAGGTTACCGATGTAGTGGAAGAATCAGTCGATTTCGCAGTTGAGAAGAAAAATGATTCTTCATTGCTAAAGGGCAAAGAAAAAGTAGTGACAAAAGGTAAAAATGGTATCGTTTCTCGCACATATGAGCTTGTGAAAGAGAACGGGAAAGTTGTTAAAAAAACATTAACAGCTGAAAAAGTAGTGATAGAACCAACAACAAAAGTAGTAGCAGTTGGAACAAGAGTAGTAACGGCAAGTGTATCTCGTAGTAATTCTGAATCCACATCGGGTGGCAAAGAATTTTATGTGACGGCTACTGCGTATACGCCATATTGTACAGGATGCTCAGGGATATCGGCGGCCGGTGTGAACTTACGCGCGAATTCGGATATAAAACTAATTGCGGTAGATCCAAATGTGATTCCTTTAGGAACAAAAGTATGGGTTGAAGGCTATGGCTATGCAGTTGCAGGCGATACTGGTGGCGCCATTAAGGGCAATAAAATCGATATTCTAGTACAAACGAAGACGCAGGCCCAAAGCTGGGGTCGTAAAAAAGTACGAATTAAAGTATTAAATTAGGTGGAAATTGGTGTTGTTGTTTCGCTGAATTTCACATGTGTTTTCCAAAATGTATAGTATGTCTTCCTGCTGTAGACTGACAGTAGGGAGGCTTTTTTTGTTTTCAAGATGAAGGTATACATAGAACGCTTAGCTCGGGATGAATCGGGTTAGTTATGGTAAAATGGCTGAAGACAGGTGAAGAAAAGAGGAACGGCTTTTGGATATACGAGAAATTATTGTGGTAGAAGGAAAAGACGATACAACTGCAATTAAACGTGCAGTTGGCGCAGATACTATTGAAACTAATGGCTCTGCTATTTCAGACGAAACACTACGTCGTATCGCTCATGCACAGGAAAAGCGAGGCGTCATAGTATTTACTGATCCGGACTATCCTGGCCGTCGAATTCGTGCCATTATTGAGGAACGTGTGCCGAGCGTAAAGCACGCGTTTTTAGCGAAAGCAAAAACAATCGCTAAAAACGGTAAAGGTTTAGGCATTGAGCATGCAAGTGATGCAGATATTCGTGAAGCATTGAAAAATGTTTATACACTGAATGAATCAAGTGTGTTTGCAGAACAAATCACTTTAGAAGATTTAATGATGGCCCGTCTTATTGGGCACCCGCAATCAAAAGCCCGCCGCACACGCATCGGGGAACTATTAAATATTGGTATAACGAACGGAAAGCAGCTGCATAAACGTCTAATTATGTTCCAAATTACAGTGAAGCAATTTGCCGATGCCGTTATGCAGTTAGATCAGGAGGAACAACATGTATAAAGATATCGCAACACCAATTCGAACGAAGGAAATTTTAAATAAATATGGCTTTGCATTTAAAAAGAGCCTAGGCCAGAATTTTTTAATTGATCCGAATATTTTACGTAATATTGTTAGTCATGCACAGTTAACAGAAGGCAGTGGAGCAATTGAGGTGGGTCCAGGCATTGGTGCATTAACAGAACATTTAGCGCGTATTGCAAAAAAGGTTGTCTCATTTGAAATTGATCAACGCTTATTACCGGTGCTTGAAGATACATTAAGTCCGTATAATAACGTGAAAATTGTACATTCTGACATTTTAAAAGCAGACGTTGAAAAGGTGATTGCTGAAGAAATGCCAGGTATTGAAGATATTATGGTTGTCGCAAACTTACCGTACTATGTCACGACGCCAATTTTAATGAAATTATTAAATGACCGTCTTCCAATCCGCGGCTTTGTCGTGATGATGCAAAAAGAAGTAGCAGACAGAATTACAGCAAAGCCAGGCACAAAAGCGTATGGTTCACTTTCAATCGCAATTCAGTATTATGTAACAGCAGAAATTGCAATGGTCGTGCCAAAAACGGTATTCATGCCGCAGCCAAATGTAGATTCCGCTGTCATTCGTTTAATTAAGCATGATGCACCACCTGTAACGGTGATTGATGAGGACTTCTTATTTGAGGTAACGCGTGCATCATTTGCACAGCGCCGTAAGACAATATTGAATAATTTACAAACAGGGTTACAAAACGGTAAAAAAGAGAAGCAACTTGTTTTAGCTGCACTTGAAGCTAGCGGAATTGACCCGACTCGCCGTGGCGAAACATTATCTATTCAAGAATTCGGAAAATTGGCTGATGCATTATACCCAAATTTTTGCAAACGTCAATAATAAGAACGTTAATTCACGATAATAAAAAAAACAAATTTTTTTTTACTAAAAAAAAGTTGACGCGTTATTTATGTGGTGATAAAATATTATATTTTATTGACAAATACCCAAATTGAGTGTACACTGTTAATTAGTGAGGTGTATGCGAAATGCCAAAAACGTTAGCTGACATTAAAAAGTCGTTAGATTGTCATTTGGGTAAACGTTTGCAATTAAAAGCAAACGGTGGTCGCAAGAAAACGGTTGAGTGTGAAGGTGTCCTAAGCGAAACCTATCATGCAGTATTCGTCGTTGAACTTAATCAAGAAGATAACGCATGTAAACGCGTTTCTTACAGCTACACAGATATATTAACAGAAGCAGTAGAGATTACTTTTTTAGATGATGTAGTTGCTATCGTCAAATAGTTTCTAGTACTTATTTATAATTTTTGAAAACACTCATCTAGGTGAGTGTTTTTCGTTTTCTAGTGCATACTAATGGTGTCAACCGATCTTTTGTAAATTGTTTAGGCACGCGCTCTACACCTTCGAGCGAAAGGTTAAATGACACTTTCATTTCGATCCCGTAAGTAGCGGTTAGGTGTAAATGAGCGCAAATACCTTTTCATATGAAGGAGGTTCTCTGCATGGCGAAAAAAGGAATCATGTCGAATCGTCTGAAGGAAGAGATAGCAAAAGAACTCGGATTTTATGATGTCGTCGAACGTGAAGGCTGGGGCGGTATTAAAGCTCGTGATGCAGGAAATATGGTCAAGCGTGCAATTGAATTGGCCGAGCAAGGCTTAGCGCAACAATCAAACCGACAGAAATAACAAAAGTAGGTTGACGCATAGAGCGATAAAATTCGACTACTTCGGATTTTATCGTTTTTCTTTGTGGATAAGCTAGTGTAACTTTTCTATCCACATAAGTAAGGACTTCAACGCGCCATATTTTGGGCCAGGTGTGTCTTTCTAATCATTAAAATTTCCCCCCTGCTACAAAAAAATCAAATAGTTTGAGCAAGATGTCATCACTTTACTGTGGTAAAATAGGGGACAATAACATTGAAAGTGCATTCGTAGTGCGCGCCTTAATATAGGGGGAAATGACATGCTTTACGTAAAAGCGCCAGCAAAAATTAATTTAACATTAGATGTATTATATAAACGTCCAGATCATTATCACGAAGTTGAAATGATTATGACGACAGTTGACTTAGCGGATCGAATTGGTTTAGAGCCGCGTAAAGACGGCTTAATCAAAATCATTTCAGCGGATCGATTTGTGCCAGATGATGAACGAAACTTTGCATACCAAGCAGCTAAGCTATTAAAAGATACATACGGCATTGACGAAGGTGTATCGATTACAATCGAAAAAGAAATTCCGATTGCTGCCGGACTTGCTGGGGGAAGTAGTGATGCGGCAGCGACATTACGCGGATTAAATGAGCTCTGGGAGTTGAATTTATCTGTAGATGAGCTGGCCGAGCATGGGGCGAAAATTGGTTCAGATGTTCCGTTCTGTGTATATGGTGGAACAGCGCTAGCAACAGGGCGCGGCGAAAAGATTCAAAAGCTACCAGCACCGCCTACTTGTTGGGTTGTGCTTGCAAAGCCAAAAATCGGCGTATCGACGGCGGACGTATATGGCGGTTTAAAGCTAGAAGGGATCGAACATCCAAACACTAAGCAAATGATTCAAGCAATTAAAACGAATAGCTACGAACAGCTTTGCCAATCATTGGGAAATGTTCTTGAAACTGTAACATTTAATTTGCATCCCGAAGTAATTATGATTAAAGAACAAATGCACCGTTTCGGAGCAGATGCTGTTCTTATGAGCGGTAGCGGTCCGACGGTATTTGGACTTGTTGATAACGAGGCAAGGGTTGGCCGCATTTATAACGGATTACGCGGTTTTTGTGAAGAAGTTTATGTAGTACGCATGTTAGGGGATCGAAATCCACTTGCCTAAATGCGTACATTTATGGTAATTTACCTAATAAATATTCGTGTTTTATCTAGACATTCGCGTCACATCCATGAATCGGGGCTAAACGATGTTAGCTATGTTGCCTTTATGACTAGGGTACGTCGTTTTTGCCAATTAGGTGTTATTCAGCGCGAATGCACTTTTACTATAATTTTTTTAGGAGAGGGTCACATGAAATGGAAGCGTAGTGAACGCCTTGTTGATATGACTTATTATTTACTTGAGCATCCACACCAACTGATCCCGCTAACTTATTTTTCTGATCAATATCAATCGGCAAAGTCTTCTATTAGTGAAGATTTAACGATTGTGAAAGAAACATTTGAAGAAAAAGGAATAGGGCTGTTAATAACAGTACCAGGAGCAGCAGGTGGCGTAAAATATATTCCGAAAATGGCTGAAGGAGAAGTACGTGAAATTATCGAGGAGCTAAGTATAGAGCTTGGTCACGCGGAACGTTTACTTCCTGGGGGTTATTTATTTATGACGGATTTACTAGGAAATCCGGATTTAATGAACCGTGTTGGTAAAGTATTTGCCAGCGCATTTTCCGATCAGCATATCGATGTTATTATGACGGTTGCAACAAAAGGGATTTCGATTGCCCATGCGATTGCGAGACATTTAAATGTACCAGTCGTGGTCGTACGCCGTGACAGCAAAGTAACAGAAGGTTCAACTGTAAGTATTAATTATGTATCTGGTTCTTCTCGTCGTATTCAAACGATGGTTTTATCAAAACGTAGTATGAAAAGCGGACAGCGTGTACTGATTACCGACGACTTTATGAAAGTGGGCGGTACGATGAACGGGATGAAAAACTTGCTTGAGGAATTTGATTGCAAGCTAGCTGGAATTGCCGTACTTGTCGAAGCGGAGCATGCCGACGAAACGTTAGTAGATGATTATTATTCTTTAGTAAAACTTCATGAAGTGAACGAGAAGGATCGTACTATCGCTTTAAGTGAAGGTAACTATTTTTCGAAGGGGAGAAAGTAACATGAAAGCAGTTTCAACAACAAACGCACCGGCAGCAATCGGGCCATACGCACAAGGAATTATCGTAAACAATATGTTTTATTCTTCAGGTCAAATCCCACTAACAGCAACAGGTGAGTTAGTAGAAGGGGATATTGAGGCACAAACAAATCAAGTATTCGAAAATTTGAAAGCGGTTCTTGCCGAAGCAGGCTCGTCACTAGATAGTGTTGTGAAAACAACCGTATTTATGAAAGATATGAATGACTTCGTAGCAATGAATGATGTTTATGCATCTCATTTTGGTGCGCATAAACCGGCTCGTTCTGCTGTGGAAGTCGCGCGTCTACCAAAAGATGTGAAAGTTGAAATTGAAGTTATTGCTCTAATTAAATTATAAGTCACCAATTTGTAAAGAAGCAGGCTCGATTTTTTCGAGTTTGCTTTTTTTTTTTAATAAATTAATAGAAAATTATGTAAATGTATTGTATTGTATATACAAACAGTTCTAATTTTTCAGAAAACTTTCTAAAATTAGAAGGGAAATAGGGATATTTTATAGAATAATAATATCTCTAAAGGCATCCGAGAAGAGAGGAGTGAGAGAATGGAAGTAACTGATGTAAGATTACGTCGTGTCCAAACTGACGGTCGTATGCGTGCGATCGCTTCCATCACACTAGACGATGAGTTTGTTGTTCATGATATTCGTGTGATTGATGGAAATACGGGTTTATTTGTAGCAATGCCAAGTAAGCGAACACCAGATGGAGAATTCCGCGATATTGCGCATCCAATTAATTCTGGTACACGTAATAAAATTCAAGAAATTGTTCTAGCCGCATATCATTCATCAAGTGAAGAAGAAGTATTAGAGCTAGAAGAAGCAAACGTTTAATATTGTGTAGATAAGAGTCGCTCAAATCGGAGTAGGCTCTTTTTTTATGGTTAAGAAAGTATAACTTCCATAACTACATAATAAAGTACATCATCTCGCCTTATTTTAGGGCGAGATGTGTCTTTCTAAAAAGATAAAAAAGTATATCCATTTCAGAATGTCTAGGCACTTGTGCCGCACAATCGAAGTCGCGGTCTACCCTCGGGCGAAAGTGGTGAAGCGTTTACTTGCGCTTAGGGCTCGTAAGCAGCTTGTCGCGAATGCACTTTTCTTATTTTTTAGCATGGAAGAAACGTTGCGAGAGGATTTGGGGCGCAAGCGAGAGGGTGCAAAATTGAAGGTTATTTGCATGATTTGTCAAGTCTGAATACCTTGAAAATAAAGCGAATTTACTATATAGTCAGAAGAGAAAATGAGCTAAATTGGAGGACTTAAAGATGACGAACATTTTTGCGGTAATTTTGGCTGCTGGTCAAGGAACACGCATGAAGTCCAAATTATATAAAGTGCTCCACCCCGTATGTGGAAAGCCCATGGTCGAACATGTTGTCGATCACATTCAATCAGTTAATGTGGATCGGATCGTAACAGTGGTAGGGCACGGAGCAGAGCTTGTGAAGGAAACGCTTGGCGAAAAAAGTGAGTACGTATTACAAGCAGAGCAGCTTGGTACAGCGCATGCAATTCAACAGGCAGAACCGATTTTAGGAAAGCTTGAAGGTACAACATTAGTTGTATGCGGAGACACACCCTTAATTCGTCCGGAAACAATGCAAGCATTGTTCGAGCATCACGCGAAGCAAAATGCCAAAGCGACAATTTTGACAGCGGTTGCAGAAAATCCAACAGGTTATGGTCGTGTATTACGCGATACTGACGGAAAAGTAGCGCAAATCGTTGAACAAAAAGATGCAACAGAACAACAAAAACTTGTGACAGAAATCAATACAGGTACATACTGTTTTGATAACAAAGCATTATTTGAAGCGCTAAAGCTCGTAAATAATCATAATGCACAAGGGGAGTATTACTTACCAGACGTGATTGAAATTTTACAACAGCAAGGTGAAATTGTATCTGCATTCGTCACAGATAGTTTTGATGAGACATTAGGTGTCAATGATCGTTTTGCCCTGTCCCAGGCAGAACAATTAATGCGCGCGCGCATTAATGAAAAGCATATGCGTAATGGTGTCACAATCATTAATCCCGCAACTACTCATATTAGTACAGATGCAGTCATTGGCCGCGATACGGTGTTACAACCAGGTGTGATGATTGAAGGTGCGACAGTTATTGGCGAGGATTGCATCATTGGTCCAAATAGTCATATTGTCGCGAGTAAAATCGGCGATCGTACAACTATTCACAGTTCTGTCGTACTAAATAGCACAGTTGGTAGTGAAACCGCGGTTGGTCCATTCGCACACCTTCGTCCAAATTCAACTTTAGGTGATCATGTGAAAATAGGTAACTTTGTTGAAGTGAAAAAGAGTGTATTAGGTGATCATACAAAAGTTTCTCATTTAAGCTATATTGGTGATGCAGAAGTAGGGAATAATGTTAATATAGGTTGTGGTTCAATCACAGTGAATTATGATGGAAGAAATAAGTTCAAAACTACGATTGAAGACAATGTATTTGTAGGCTGTAATTCAAATCTAGTAGCACCAGTAACAATTGGCGCTGGTTCATTTATTGCTGCTGGGTCTACAATTACAAAAGAAGTACCAGCAGATGCATTTGCAATTGCGCGTGCACGACAAGAAAATAAGCTAGACTATGTTAGTAAATTATATTTAAAATAATCTATTTAAAAAACAGGAGGGCATCATGCCGTATCAATACGCTGACTCAAAATTAAAAATCTTCTCATTAAACTCTAATAATCCACTTGCACAGGAAATTGCGGATGAAATGGGTGTAGAACTAGGGAAATCATCTGTAAAACACTTCAGTGATGGAGAAGTACAAATTAGCATTGAAGAAAGTATTCGCGGGTGTGACGTATTTATTGTTCAGTCGACTTCTGCGCCGGTCAATGAACATTTAATGGAGCTTTTAATTATGATCGATGCTGTTAAACGTGCTTCAGCTCGTACAGTAAACGTTGTAATGCCTTATTATGGCTATGCACGTCAAGACCGTAAAGCGAAAGCACGTGAGCCAATTACCGCTAAATTAGTTGCAAATTTACTAGAAACAGCTGGGGCTACTCGTGTTATTGTATTAGATCTACATGCTCCTCAAATTCAAGGATTCTTTGATATTTTAATTGACCATTTAGTGGCAGTTCCGATTTTAGCGGAGTATTTCCAAACAAAAGACTTCAATCCAGAAGATGTTGTTATTGTCTCTCCTGACCATGGTGGTGTAACACGTGCGCGTAAAATGGCAGAGCGTCTAAAAGCGCCGATTGCTATTATTGATAAACGCCGTCCAAAGCCAAACGTTGCAGAAGTAATGAATATTGTTGGTAATGTTGATGGGAAAGTTTGTATCCTAATTGATGATATTATTGATACTGCTGGAACAATTACAATTGGTGCGGATGCATTAATTAAGAGCGGTGCGAAAGAAGTTTATGCTTGCTGTTCTCACCCTGTATTATCAGGTCCTGCAATTGAACGCATTGAAAACTCTTCAATTAAAGAATTAGTTGTTACAAATACAATTCAATTATCAGACGAAAAACGCTCGCCAAAAATTAAGGAATTATCTGTAGCTAGCTTAATGGCGGATGCGATTTCTCGCGTTTACGAAAATAAATCAGTAAGTACTTTATTTGATTAATTCATAGAACCTGCCCATTTAAGGAATTCTCCTTAAATGGGTTTTTTAATTGTTAAGGGAATTATTAAATTTTTCCTAATGGATAACATTTTAAATAAGTAAATGCAACGTCTAGGCTAAAGCGCCACCCCCTCGAGGTCGCGGTCTGTCCTCTGGCAAAGGCAAGAGCGCCTTCACTCCGGATACTCTGGCGCAATTGTTCTGCATACTACTTCGTATTCCTAGGAGAATCCGCTATAATCAAAGGCAGAATTAAAATTAAAATGAACGGATTATGAGGATGCAATGAGAACACATAATGAAAAAATGAGCATTTATCACGGGATGGCATCTACACTCGCTACAAATGCATCGAGTAGCTATATCCCACTTTTTGCGATGACGATTTTAAGTGCAACTAACTATCAGGTAGGACTAATTAGTTCAATCCCTCCACTTATTACTTTGTTAATGACAGTGCCGGCTGCAATTATTTTAAATAAGGCTGTTGAACAGAGAAAGCTTGTAGCCTTTTCTGTATTAGCGTCTCGTCTCGTATTTTTACTCATTCTATTCATTACGTATGTCCCGAGCTCAGTTACTTCTTGGGTGTTGCTCGGTTTAATTGCCCTGATGAGCATCCCCAATACGATGGTTAATATGGGCTGGCAATCATTTATCGGCAATCTTATTGAAGAGCAGCGGCGAGCGCAGTTTTTTAGTGACCGGAATCGGCTGTTAACGGTGAGTGGATTAGTGTCGACACTGATTATTGGGATTGTGATGCGTGATGCGACAGAAAGCGTAATAGCGTACCAACTGCTATTTGCGTGTACATTTCTTTTTGGAGTAGCTGAAATGATATTTTTACTGCATCACGAAGAACCTATACGTGTTATAAGGCTTGAAAAAAAACGTGCAATGGACTGGACCATTTTTAAAGATCATGCGTACGTTCGCTTCCTATTCGTTGCGCTATGTTTTAATTTCGGCTGGCAAATGGCGTGGGGGCTTTTTAATATTTATAATGTACGCTACGCAGAAGCGACAATTTTTTGGGTCAGTATGTTCAATGTTGGTAATATGCTCGCGCAAATTTTCTCTTTCCCGTTATGGCGAAAATGGTCCGAGCGCTATGGGAATATGCGTGTTTTTGTGTGGGTGGCGTTCGGTATGTCAACAGCCCCGTTACTAACTGCACTTTCAACGAATTTTTATTATTTAACATGGATGTATGCATTGTCGGGTATCTTTGTATCAGGAACAGTATTAATATTATTTAACTTGCTACTTGAAAACTCTCCGAACGAAACGCGTACGTATTGCATCACGTCGTATAATGTGCTACTTGCCATCGTGGCATTTATTGCTCCACAAATTGGAATTTGGTTACTTGAGGCGTTTAATATGGATGTAGCCATGAATATGAGCACACTTGTCCGATTTACAGCAGCACTCGGGTTTTTATATGTCTACATGAAGAGAAGAAAGTAGTTTTTTTTGATTATATGTTAAAATAATCTAGGATTAGAGAAAAAGGATGCGATTTTTATGAAATTAATTATCGGTTTAGGAAATCCGGGTAAGCTATATGAGCATACTCGCCATAATATAGGCTTTGATATCATTGATGTACTAGCAAATAAATGGGGTACACCGTTGAACCAAATGAAATTTAACGGCATGTACGCGAGCGTGCATCGTCCGGAAGGTAAAGTCATTTTATTGAAGCCGCTAACATATATGAATTTATCGGGTGAATGCGTGCGTCCACTAATGGATTATTTTGACATTAATGTAGAAGATATTGTGGTCATTTATGATGATTTAGATTTAGAAACAGGCAAACTGCGCCTTCGTCAAAAAGGTAGTGCAGGTGGTCATAACGGCATCAAATCACTTATTCAGCATTTAGGTACGCAGGAATTTGATCGTATTCGTGTCGGCGTAAGCCGTCCGCCAGCAGGTATGAAGGTAGCCGATTATGTGCTATCAAAATTTTCAAAAGAAGATGCGCCAGTCGTAGAAGAAGCAATTCAAAAATCATGTAACGCGGTAGAAGCGGCGTTATCGCAAAAGTTTTTAGATGTGATGAATCAGTTTAACGGTGCATAAAACAAGATGTCCAAGTCTATACTTTGAGTACAGAACGGTATTCAAAGGAGGACGAGATGATGCCTGTACATTATCGTTGCAGACATTGTGAAACAGAGATAGGTACCTTGCCATTTGATGCAGATGAAACGATTCGAAAGCTTCATCAGTTCGAGATTGGGGAAGTAGATGATTATATTGAACAGGATGCGCATGGTGAGACTACAGTTCATTGCATTTGCGAGCATTGTGAAGACTCACTACGCCAATTTCCAGACTATCACGCATTAAAAAGATGGTTACAGTAAGGAGATTGCTTTGGTAGCCTATACGGCGCCAAGGCTTTTTCCGCTTTTGATACGCATAGTTCAAGTCATAACTAGGGAAGGAGTTTTTTCGTGGACGTTTTTCATCAATTATTCTCGCAAGATAAACATATAAACACTTTTTTACAACAAATTAAGGACGGCTCAGCAGATCAGCAGCTCGTAACTGGACTGACAGGAAGTGCAAGGCCCGCTTTACTCCATACGATCTTCAAAGAAACGAAAAAATCGATCTATATTATTTCGCCGAATTTATTACAGGCACAGAAGCTTGTTGATGATTTAGTGTCACTTGTTGGAGAAGAATTTGTGCATTATTATCCTGCCGATGAGTTCATTGCAGCGAATATGACGATTGCTTCGCCTGAGCTTCGTGCGCAGCGTATTGCGACAATGGACCGATTAGCAAACGGACATGTCGGCATTTATATTATTCCAGTAGCCGGCATGCGTAAAATGATGACACCACCACAGCAGTGGAAAACGAATTACTTACAAACAGCAGTGGGCGAAGAAATTGATACAACACATTGGCTATTGCAATTAGTAGCGATGGGCTATACACGTAGTCAGATGGTGACAACACCAGGTGAGTTTGCAATGCGCGGCGGTATTTTAGACATTTACCCACCGTATGCAGACTCGCCTATTCGACTTGAATTATTTGATACAGAAATTGACTCCATTCGTACTTTTTCTGCTGACAATCAGCGCTCGATTGAAAAGCTGAAACAAATTCGTATTTTACCGGCAATGGAAGTGATTATTAGTCCAGAGCAACGCGGAGACATTGCAGAGCGTCTCGAAAATGCGTTAGCTAAAAGCCTAAAAAAGGTGAAGAAGATAGAAATACAGGAGTTACTTGTCCAAAATATTCAGCTAGATATTGAAATGCTCAAACAAGGGCATTTGCCAGATCATGTGAATAAATATGGCTCGCTGATGTTTGAGCAGGCGGCCTTTTTGGGTGATTATTTTGCGCGCGACGGAATCGTATTGTTTGATGAGCTCGGTCGCATCCAGGAAGTAATGGATGCTTGGGAACGCGAGGAAAATGAATGGTTTCTATCACTTATTGAAGAAGGCAAAATGTTGCATGACGTGAAGCCATCCTATTCGCTTAAAGAAGTACTCGCTATGCTTGAACAGCAAAAATTATTTTTTGCCCTTTTCTCCCGTGCATTTTCAGGCATAAGTTTTCAGAAAACGACGAACTTTTCATGTAAGCCAATGCAGCAATTCCACGGTCAAATTGCTTTACTGCAAAACGAAATGGAACGCTGGAAAAACGAAAGGTTCAC
The DNA here is from genome assembly GCF_038003525.1 of Solibacillus sp. FSL H8-0538. NCBI lineage: Bacteria > Bacillati > Bacillota > Bacilli > Caryophanales > Caryophanaceae > Solibacillus > Solibacillus sp. FSL H8-0538. The sequence goes on from NZ_JBBOPI010000001.1 coordinate 75,593, forward strand.
CGTATTATTTACTGCAACTGGCGCAGATCGTTTGAAATCTATGCAAACGATGCTACAAGATTATGAGATTCATGCCAACTTGGGTATGCCAAGTGAAGCAGGCATTTATTTAGTGGATGCTACGCTGTCTGCTGGTTTCGAATTACCGTTGCAAAAAATTGCTGTTGTCACAGATGATGAACTCTTTAAGCAGCAAGCGAAAAAGAAAACACGTCCACAAAAAATGACGAATGCCGAACGTATTAAAAGCTATACTGAAATTAAACCAGGTGACTACGTTGTCCATGTGCATCACGGAATCGGGAAGTACATCGGCATAGAAACGCTTGTTGTTAACGGCAATCATAAAGATTATTTGCACATACGTTACCGCGCGGATGATAAATTATATGTGCCGGTTGATCAAATTGATCTCATTCAGCGCTATGTGCCGTCAGAGGATAAGGAACCGAAGCTACATAAGCTCGGTGGTGCGGAATGGAAAAAGGCAAAAGCAAAAGTATCGGCAGCAGTACAAGATATTGCGGATGATTTAATAAAGCTTTATGCCAAGCGTGAGGCAGAAAAAGGCTATGCGTTCTCGCCAGATACGGATGAGCAACGTATATTTGAAGATGCTTTCCCGTACGAAGAAACAGAGGATCAGCTGCGCACTATTATCGAGGTAAAACGCGATATGGAACGCGAACGCCCTATGGACCGACTTGTGTGCGGAGACGTTGGGTACGGCAAAACTGAAGTGGCCATTCGTGCGGCCTTTAAAGCCATTCTAGATGGTAAACAAGTCGCCTTTCTCGTACCGACGACCATTTTAGCACAGCAACATTTTGAAACGATTCAAAAGCGCTTTGAAGAGTATGCGATCAATGTCGGATTACTTAGTCGCTTCCGTACGAAAAAGCAGCAAACCGAAACATTAAAAGGCTTACGTGAGGGTACAGTAGATATTGTCATTGGTACGCATCGTATTTTATCAAAAGATGTGGCCTATAAGGACCTTGGTTTACTTATTGTGGATGAGGAACAACGATTCGGCGTTACGCATAAAGAAAAAATTAAACAAATGAAAACGAACGTTGACGTCATGACGTTAACGGCAACACCAATCCCACGTACACTTCATATGTCAATGGTTGGAGTGCGTGATCTATCTGTTATTGAAACGCCGCCACAAAACCGTTTCCCTGTTCAAACGTATGTAATGGAGCATAGCGGGGCGTTAGTACGTGAGGCAATCGAACGTGAAATGGCTCGAGGTGGACAAACGTTTTACTTATATAACCGCGTTGAGGATATGGCAAAACGCGTCGAGGAAATTCAAATGCTGGTTCCGGATGCACGTGTCGGTTTTGCACATGGAAAAATGACCGAATCTGAGCTTGAATCAGTCATTTTAACATTCCTTGAAGGGGATTATGACGTATTAGTAACGACGACCATTATTGAAACGGGTGTCGATATTCCGAATGTAAACACACTGATTGTGCACGACGCTGACCGTATGGGCTTGTCCCAATTGTATCAACTTCGTGGGCGTGTTGGGCGCTCAAGTCGCGTGGCCTATGCGTACTTTATGTATGAACGAGATAAAGTACTAACGGATGTAGCAGAACAGCGCTTGCAAGCCATTAAAGAATTCACCGAGCTCGGTTCAGGATTTAAAATTGCGATGAGAGACTTATCGATTCGCGGTGCCGGAAATTTACTCGGGGCGCAACAGCATGGCTTTATCGATTCAGTTGGATTCGATTTATACTCGCAAATGCTTGAAGAAGCAATTGAAGAACGTCGCAGTGGCGTGAAGGTAGAGGACAAAATTGAGGTAGAAATTATTTTACACATTGATGCGTACATTCCAGATGCGTATATCCCAGACGGCTTTCAAAAAATTCAAATGTACAAACGTATTAAAGCGATGGAACGTGTAGAGGATTATTTCGAAATTATGGATGAACTGCAGGACCGATTTGGTAATTTACCAGTCGAAACGGAACGCTTAATGCGCGTTGCACGAATGAAAGCATGGGCAATTGAAGCAGGTGTTACGGCAATTAAAGAAAAACAAGGCATCATCTCGATAAATGTATCCGAGCAAGGTACGGCTGTAGTAGACGGCAGTAAAATTGTAGAGGAATCAATGGAATTTGGGCGCGCAGTAGGTTTTGGCATGGATGGTGGGAAATTGACATTAACAATTGATCAAAAGAAATGTGGCAACTATTTACCCTTTGATGTGTTAGAGAAAATGATACAAATTGTAGCAGGTGCAAAAAGAGAAGTATAACGTAAAGGTGGCTCATGAACTGAGCCACCTTTTCATGTCTTTCTAATGTTGAAAGAAAATATTATTAATCGTGCTATAGTGGACTCCGTTCGTATAGTTTAAACGCTGCATCATTTCTTCGCGGTTCGCGTGTTTAATCCGCTTCTCTAAAAACATTTTTTCACGTGTCGATGAAGCTATAAGTAAGTCGCGTTGGCCATTTGCTTTTTCTAAATAACGCTTATAAATACCATTTTCAAACTTTGTAACGACAGTCGCACGGTTTTCCAGGCTTGTTGGATCGTATATAGCGAAATGAGTTCGCGCATTATAGTTGTTACTTCGAAATGATTCTGATGTCGATGTTGCTAGCAAAACTCGCATCCATTCCACCTCCAAAGTATTGTTAGCGATACATTACACAAAATAAGATGATGAAATTTCGAATTCCTTCGTTGAATTAAGGGTGTGTACGATAATTTTTATTTTTTGAAGAAAGAAAAAATTATGAAATTCCTAGTAAAAAATCCACCAAGATATTTAACATGGGGAAAAACGGATGGTAGTTAAAACTTTTATCTTTTATCATTTCATGTACTTATTGCATACATTGACCAATTGCAATGCATACTAATAACATCTTTAAAATGAATAATGTGAAAGAGAGGCAATAGATCAATGAAAGCAACAGGAATCGTACGCCGCATAGATGATTTAGGTCGTGTTGTCATCCCGAAAGAAATCCGAAGAACACTACGCATTCGCGAAGGTGACCCATTAGAAATTTATACGGATCGTGAAGGCGAAGTTATTTTGAAAAAGTACTCACCCATTAGTGACTTAGGGGAGTTTGCACAGGAATATGTTCAGGCACTCTACGAAACATTAGGGACACCAGCGTTCATTAGTGACCGAGATGAAATAATTGCAGTTGCTGGTGTTTCTAAGAAAGATTATGTGTCGAAACGTTTAACTGCGTTTGCTGAAGAATTTATGAAGGTACGCACAGTAACGACAGAAAAGATGGAAACGTCCATCGAGCTAGTAGCCGGACAATTTGAACAAGTAAAATCGTATTGTGTTGCCCCGATAGTTTCGAATGGTGACCCGATTGGTGCAGTATATTTATTATCAAAGGTTCATTTTATCGGTGAAATGGAGCAAAAAAATGCAGAAACGGCAGCTAATTTTTTAGCAAAGCAAATGGAAAACTAATGTACTATCGAAGGCGTCCTTGTAGAAAAGGACGTTTTTTAGTGGTTAAAAAAGTATTGCTTTCTAATTATGTCTCAGCTAAAGCGCCAGCCTCTCGAGGTCGCGGTCTGTCCTTGGGCGAAGGCAAAGAGCGCCTTCACTTCGGACTCTCCAGCGCTTGTCGGGGCAAAGCAGGCGCTTTAGCGCTGTTGTTCTTCATGATATACTGGTGATATTGTATAAATAGAGGAAGGATATAGAATGTCTTCTCAAAATTTTGGAATGAAAAGTTATATGAAAGGGGCTTTGTTATTAACGGTTGCAGCAATTATTGTCAAAGTGCTCAGTGCTGCGTACCGCGTTCCCTTTCAAAATTTAGTCGGCGATCAAGGGTTTTATGTCTATCAGCAAGTGTATCCATTTATTGCATTTTTCGTTGTCTGGACTTCAACGGGCTTTGCTGTTGCCATATCTAAAATGCTGGCAGATTTTGAATCTTCTGGTGTCCAGTCAGAAGCTGAAAAACGAGCTGTGTCGACGATTATCTTTCGTTATTTAACGGCGTTGTCCCTTATTTTTTTCTGTGTGTTGTTTTTCGGTGCAGATCTTCTTGCTGGATTTATGTGGGATGCCCAGCTAGCGCCGTTACTGCGAACAGGTGCATTTGTAACACTTTGTATGCCGATGCTCGCCCTATTAAAAGGAACGTATCAAGCAAAAGCGATGATGGAACCAGTTGCGTATGCACAAGTATTTGAGCAAATGATTCGCGTTTCGATTATTTTAGTAGGTACGGTCATTGTGATGGCCACATCACAGTCTGTTTATGCAGCGGGGACGATGGCGATGCTCGGTACGGTGCTGGGTGAAGTAGCAGGTGTGATTTTACTCGTTTTTTATATGAGGAAGAAGCTAGGCTCGAAGAATTTGCCGAAAATTCATGTGCCAGCTTGGCCAATTATTAAAGAAGTGACGTTTTTTAGTGTCAGTATTAGTATGAGTGGTTTACTCTTACTATGCTTCCAACTCGTAGATTCTTTTTCAGTATTTTCGATGCTCATACAGTCTGGGATGGCTGAGGTTGAAGCGATGGAGTTAAAGGGTATTTATGACCGCGGCCAACCACTTGTCCAGCTAGGAATTGTTATTGCGTCATCATTATCATTAGCGATTGTCCCACTTGTTGCCTTTAAATCAAAAAATAATAATGGACGAGGGGCAATTCCCTTCATACAACTTACGTATAGAACAGCCATTTTATTCGCTGTAGCAGCAGCGCTCGGTTTAATTTTGGTCATGCCTTATGTGAACGTCATGCTATTTAAAACGGATGCCCTGTCTGGGGTATTAATGCTATATGTTGTGCAAATCATCCCGTTGTCAATTATTTTAACGTTTACGGCGATTTTACAAGGTTATAGTAAATTAAAAGTGCCAGCAGGAATTTTACTAATAGGAATTTTACTGAAAATACTAGGTAACCTACTATTGATTCAGCTGTTTGAAATGTTTGGTGCGGCGCTAGCGAGCAATATTGGTTTAATTGTGGCTGCGGTGGCGCTAATTTGGTACTTGAAGCGTTTGATGTCAGTCCAATTAGCATCTAGGAGGTTTTACGTTCAGCTTGTTATCGCAAGTGTAGCAATGATTTTCACAGTAAAATTAGTGGCAGTGCTACTAACTAATATACTAGGTGACGTAGAAAACTCTCGGATAAGTGCGGTTTGGTATAGCGGTATTTTAATTTTCGCAGGCGCCTTTGTCTTTATTACTATTGTTGCCAAACTCCGTTTACTTGCGGTAAAGGAATGGTTTTTAATTCCGCTTGGGCGAAGAATGGCAACATATCAATTATGGTTAAATCGAAAGAAGTAGGTGTAGAACATGTATCAATTAACAGTTATTGGTCTTGGAGCGGCAGATTTTGATCAGCTGCAAATGGGCGTTTATAAAAAATTGAAAACTGCCAAAAAATTATATGTGCGCACGGTGGATCATCCCGTATTAGCAGACTTAGCTAAAGAAGGTGTTGTGTTTGAGAGCTTTGACGCCGTTTATGAAAAGCATGATACTTTTGCGCCCGTTTACACAGAAATTGCGGAAACATTAATTGCTGCAGCACAAACAGCAGATGTCATGTATGCTGTACCGGGTCATCCACTTGTTGCAGAGCAAACCGTGCAAAATTTAATCGAAGCAGATAGCGCGGGTCGCGTAAACTTAACGATTGAAGGTGGGCAAAGCTTTTTAGACCCGATTTTTGGTGCGCTAAAAATTGACCCAATTGAAGGCTTTCAACTATTAGATGGTACGAGCATGTCAATGCACGATATTAATATGCGGCAGCATATTTTAATCGCACAAGTTTATGACGCATTTAGCGCTTCAGAAGTAAAGTTAACGCTGATGGAAAAATACCGCGATGATTATCCGGTAACAATCGTAACAGCAGCGGGTTCTTCCCAGGAGCAACTGCGAACAGTCCCGCTTTATGAATTAGACCAAGTAGCAGAAATAAATAATTTAACAACCGTATATGTGCCACCTGTGGAAAGTGATGAAGATGCGCTTCGCGACTGGTCAACTCTCCGTCGTATTATTGCACGCTTGCGCGGACCAGGTGGCTGTCCTTGGGATCAAAAGCAAACAAATGAATCATTAAAAAAATATTTACTGGAAGAAGCGCATGAATTTTTAGCGGCAGTTGATGCAGAGGACGATTTTGCGATGGTTGAGGAGCTTGGGGACGTGCTCTTGCAAGTGTTCTTACATGCACAAATCGGTGAAGACAATGGCTACTTTAATTTAGAAGAAGTGCTGGCGTCAGTCGCGGGAAAAATGATTCGCCGTCATCCACATGTATTTGGCGATGTAGTAGCTGAAGATGCAGAAGCAGTTGTCGCAAACTGGGAAGCGATTAAACGCAAGGAGAAGGACGGCCTAGAAGGTGCCTTGCTTGCCGGGGAATACCGTGCCGAGTCATCACTGCAAACGTCATATAACTATCAGAAAAAAGCCGCGTCAGTGGGCTTTGATTGGCCAAATGCAGCAGATGCCTGGGATAAATTCGCAGAAGAATGGCAGGAGTTCCGCGATGAAGTGACAGATGGTTCGAACGAGACGCGCCTTGATGAATTTGGAGATGTCCTCTTTACACTTGTAAATATTGCACGCTTTTATAAAATTTCACCAGAGGAAGCAATGCTGCATGCCAACGAAAAATTCGCACGTCGTTTTGCCTATGTAGAGCAAGCGGTACGCGTCAGTGGCAAGCTATTTGAAAACTTTACATTACAACAGTTAGACGCTTTTTGGGATGAAGCGAAGCGTCTAGAAAAAGGGGAGTAGGTTATGCGTTTAGATAAATTTTTAAAGGTTTCGCGTTTAATTAAACGTCGTACGTTAGCAAAAGAAGTAGCTGTACAAGGTCGTATTGCAATTAACGGTAAGGTTGCTAAAGCGGGTACACCGGTCAAAGTTGATGATGAGTTAGCGATCCGCTTCGGGCAAAAAATTGTGACAGCACGCGTCGAAGAGTTACGTGAAAATGTACGTAAAGAAGAAGCGGTGAAGATGTTTACGATATTAAAAGAAGAAAAGCTAGATAAGGTAGAACCTGAATTTATTGATGACGAAAACTAGTAAAAAGCATGACAACAAAATTTTGTTGTCATGCTTTTTTTAGTTGGCGCATAGATTGTAAAGAACAATTGAAAAGGAGGACAAATATGACGATTCATCAAGAAAGTAATCGCTATACGATTTCTTCAGGAGATCATCTAGTAACGGTACGCAATCGAAAGCGAATGGACATGACATCAGTAAAATCAATCGAACGCTTTGATCAAGAAGAGTTTTTTGTTAATACGTCACAAGGACACTTACTTATTCGTGGTGAAGGCTTGCGCATTGTTCATTTAGATGTGGACAAGGGGTTGCTAACACTAGAAGGTGAAGTAAAGACACTGCAGTATGATGAAGAAGAAAATGGGCTCTCGAAAAGTTTCCTCCATAAATTGTTCGGATGATGATGAATGCCCAGCTTGTAAGCATTGTAGTGATGTTTATAAGTGGCATGTTTGTAGGGGCTGTTATTGACTTCGTGCGAACTATGACCACTAGCTATTTGAACTATACATTTATGCGGCGATTCGTTTTTATAATTGAAAGCATCGTGTGGTTGTTCCTTGGCGTGTGTACATTTTATTTTATGTATTTAATTAAAGGCGGGCAGTGGCGCGTTCTTGACCCACTTGCCCAGATTGTAGGGATTTTTGTATATGAAATTTTTTTTCAAAAAATTTTTCGTTTTTTAGGGAGAATTTTTGTGAATATACTAATTAAACCGTTTTTTTACATGGGTCATCTATTTGTTCGCTTAGTGCGTGGAGTAATCCGTTTGACGATTAAGGTTATAAAAATATTAGTGACACCTATTTATAAAATTTATATGAAATTTATTCCAAATTACTTTCAAAAACGGTAACGAAATCGTATAATGAATAGTACTATTAGATTGGTTAGGAGGAGACGGAATGGCGCCGAAAAATGAACCAAATGAACTACATAATCGCAATGTGAAAACATTAGAAAATGACTATGTCCGTTCAAATCCAATGGCAAGTAAAAAAATAAAGAAAAAACAGGCTGTACTGCGTCGAAGGAGATTACTTGTTTTCTTCATTGGTGCTGCATGTATAACTGCGTTTTTAGTAAGTACGATTATGTCTCAAAATGAACGATTAGCTATAAAAGAGGCGCATAAGATAGAAGTAGCGGCAGAGCTTGAAGTGGTAAAAGAAAAGCAGGAAATGTTAAAATTACAAATTACTAAACTTGAAGATGATGAATATATTGCAAAGCTAGCACGTAAAGAATACTTTTTATCAGAAGAAGACGAGATTATTTTTACGATTCCAAAAGGCAATGAATCGCAGTCTGAGGAAGAGGGAGAATAAATTATGGTGGATACCGACTCTTTTTAGTGAAGATTCGACCCATTTTTGGTATTTTTTCCCGTTAAAAAGAGTGTCTTGTTGACACTCTTTTTATGTTAGCTATAATTAGAAGAGAAACTAATCGTAAAAAAGTTTCATTACAATTGATTACATGGCTTTTAATAGAAGCCGCTTAATTTTTAAGGAGGAGCATTTTTTTTATGTCAATTGAAGTAGGCAGCAAAGTACAAGGTAAGGTAACAGGAATCACAAATTTTGGAGCATTCGTTGAGCTGCCAGACGGCAAAACGGGTTTAGTACACATTAGTGAAGTGGCAGACAACTATGTAAAAGACATTAACGAACATCTTAAAGTAGGGGATGTTGTTGAGGTTAAAGTGATGAATGTTGAAGCGGATGGTAAAATTGGCCTTTCAATTAGAAAGGCGAAACCTCAAGCTGAACGACCAGAGCGTCCTCAACGTCCACGCCGTGATAATCGTCAAAACGAGCGTAACGATCGCCAACCGAAAGAAAATTTCGAGCAAAAAATGGCGCGTTTCTTAAAGGATAGCGATGAGCGTCTTACTACATTAAAGCGTGCAACAGAATCAAAACGCGGCGGCCGTGGAGCTAGAAGAGGGTAGTTTGCTGGCTGTTTTAATCGTAGAAAAAGTGTGAAATAGAACGTAAGGCAAAAAGATGTGACTCGAATTCGGGTCACATCTTTTTTGTGTCGTCTTGATTAGTATGTATTAACAGACGTATTAATGTTATAAAGCACACAATACCGCACAGTAAACCTATTGAAATCATGATAATTTGCATGATAATTGGCAAGTTCGTTAATAATACACCGCCAACAATAAGCAACATACTTGCTGCACATAGAAACATTAAATATGTAAAATTTTGAGTCATAAACGAAATGACCTCCCTCACTATTTATATTATAAAGCAAAGCACGGGTATTTCCATTATTTGCGCGTTCGTAAATTATGAGAGTCCCTAAATACGTCTTTCTCCAATACCTCTACAGAACTTTCCAAAAAAGTTTCGTATAATAGGGTTCTCTTATATAACATGTACTTGGTGAACTACTATAACAAATATTTTCCCTTCGTTCCATTTGATAAAAAAATCCAAAACCTTGAATCTAGCTATACGACATATTAAAAAATATGTGCCATTTTAGGTATAAAGTATGGTTATTCACTTATTAATAATTATGTTGTAGCATCAGATTGGCCATTTTGAAAAAATGAGTTTTTAAAACCCTATTATTTTTATCGCCCTGGTAAAGTGTTGGCAACTTGAAACTTTTACCAATTATAATCGTATAAATAAATTATAAGATAAAAATTCATAGGAGTGGTGAGATGGGACAGAAAATCCAAACCTTAATTGCTGATACGAAACAAAAATTTGGTTTAGTGGAATATGATTTATTGAATTATTCACTTCATCATCATGTAGATATTTACGGTCAAACATCCTACACAATAGCAATGGAATGGCTATCGAAATTCGAAACAGGGTTTGATGAGGAGAAAAATCCAGAGAGAAACGCGATTATTGATATCGATTTTCATAGCGGAAGAGTAGTAAGAGTTATTTTTGTCGGTGGTGTTTCGAATGCAACATACGCACCGTTTATTAATAAGTCAACAGATGAGATCATTGACTGGATTGAGAAAATGACTGGCTATACATATCATGAGCAGTTTCAACTTGAATTTGAGGAGCCAGGCCATCTTTTGTTCAGAGAATGCTTCAATGGCATACCCATTTCTCCTTCAGGCTATATCAAACTTAAATATCATGAATCCGGGCAGTTGACAACCTTCATTGTGCATGGACAATTTCCGTGCAAAGAACTTATAAAAGAAAATCATTTTATGCTGACAACAGAAAATAGACAGTCAATCATAGAGCAACAGCTAACTTTTACCACACTACCTTCAAATGAAAACAAAACGATGAAATCTCTATATGCCATTGAAGAAATTTTTGTGGCATATAGTGGAGATAAAACGTATCCTTATGAATTTACCGTACAAGATAAGCCAGATACTCCCGTACATAAAATACTAAGCTGGGCATCACCTATTGGCCGACCTTTCGTGCGTAAGCCAATCCAATTTAACAAAGAAATCACACTGGAACAGGCAACTAACTGCGAGCCTCACCCAAGTACACGTCTGTTTACCGAGCAAGAATTAGTGAAATGTATCGAAGTCACAACGAATTTTTTACGGCAAGTGTATCCGCAAGATTCCGGAAAATGGATACTGACAACGGTGCACCGTCATCATCACTATATACAAGCAATACTAAAATTAGTCGAGTCAAACCGCTTTATTTTTAAAAGAAAACTCCAGTTATCGATTGATGATCGAACTTATGAGGCGATCAATTATTTAGATAATCAATTGCTACTAGATGCCTATGATGAATACAAAGCAGCTGGAGAAGTGCTGATTTCAAAGGAAGTTGCGCTTGAAAAAATAAAGCCCTATATACAGATAACGCCTATTTACGTGTTTGATAAAGTACAAAAACAGTATATTTTATGCGAATTAATCGATTGTCATAAAGCAATCGACGCGGAAAGTGGAGAAATGCTGAATCTAGCAGATGTTTAAGAATAAAGGCGAGAGAGGAATTATGAATTGCGCAGTTTGAGGCTAAGATATGATGTTAGAACCGGCATATTGATTTTGATAGTAGTTTTATTGCAATAACATAATAGAAAAAAGGAGATGCCTCAGCTTTGCTGAGGCATCTCCTTTTTAAGGATGACCCGTACGGGATTCGAACCCGTGTTACCGCCGTGAAAGGGCGGTGTCTTAACCGCTTGACCAACGGGCCGTTAATGGTGGCGGCAGAGGGAGTCGAACCCACGACCTTTCGGGTATGAACCGAGTGCTCTAGCCAACTGAGCTACACCGCCGAAATTAACAACAATATGTATAATACAATGTTAATATACAAAGTGTCAAGCACTCTTTTAATAAAAAATTAATAAAAATAGAAAAAACTTAAGATTTTAGTGAGGGAAAACAGTCGAAATAAATAAAAAAAAAACTTATAAATGCCATCTTCCGTTTGAATTGCTTATTACGTCGAACGATTTATTGAAGATGCCTATATAAATAGACAAATTTTACACAGTGTTTTTTATATAATGGGCAAAAACGGTAAAGGATGAGGAATATGACGGTAATCGGGGAGAGAGTGTATGAACGCTTTATAAATGATGAGGATGCTGCAGTACAGCATAAAAAAATGACAACCGCATTGAACGTTATATTTTTTTTAATTGCATTATTTTTAGCGCAGGCTGTGTTTTTTGATGCCGCTGTGCCCTTTTTTTTACCGCTTTGGTGTATTGTTCGTTTACGTTATGAGCGTTTTAAAACCGCAACGCTACTTGGAGGAATTATTGGCGCATTAAATTTAAATATGGGACAGGCAGTTATGTTAGGTGTAGAAGTGCTACTTATAGAGTGTATTTGCCGTTTCCGTTACTGGCGCTTGCCGTCAACAGTAGCGGTGGCGTTGACAATTTTTCTTGTACAAGCTGTGTGGCAAACAATGTCTTACGGTGGGATACCGCCATTTCTTGTGCAACTTTATGTATTTTATGAGATTTTCTTTGCTGCTATTATGATGCTGTTCATGAATCATTTCTTCGTGCCTTTGCATGAATTTTGGACAAAAAAATGGACAACTGAACGCATTGGTGCTGGTTTGTTAATTATGGCGGTGGTGATTACCGGTATGGAATCAGTAACTCTCGTATATTTTGCGCTGACCCCAATAGTGCTACACTTGTTTATTTGTGTTGCAGCGGCCGTTGGTGGGATATCGGCAAGTGTCATAGTCGCTGTAGTCGTCGGGATTTTTGTCGGCGTGGCGCAGCTATCCTTTACTGGTATGCTTGCCCTATATGCGGTGACAGGGGTTATTGTCGGGGCATGCAGGGGACTTGGACGGCTCGCGCTCGCGACTGCTAGCCTCATACCGAGTATCTTTTTCTTTCTTTATGATGCGACATTGCCTTTAGATACTGTGTATTTTGTATCCATTCTAACCGCGACGATTGCCTTCGTACTTCTGCCCCAACGGTATTTGGATGCTAGCGCGTCAATTTATACAATGCAAACGAGCCATTCTAACGAGCAGGAACTCGAAAAGACTGCACTCGCTACAAATCAACTCATCCAGTTTCAACAATTCGTTTCTTTTATGAAGGATCTTGTATTTGACCGTTTTACGAACGTACGGCATGCTCAAGCACAAAAGCAAATTGAACCGCTCTCGATTTGTGCGAGTTGTTTTCGCTTTGAGCAATGCTGGGAAAATAATCAAAATGGAATGAGTCAACCAATTGCGCAGTGGCTTATGATGAAAAGAAGTAGTAAGCCACTAGAGGTAGTGCGTGCAGAAGAACAATTAAAAATGAAATGTGTTAAATCAGCTAAACTGCTAGAAGAGCTAGAAGCAAAATTGCATAAGGAACATATGAATGGTCAATTCTATCACGGAAAGAAAATGGTAGCACTGCAGTTACGTGATTTAAGCCATCATCTAGAGTTACTCTTAGAAAATATGAAGAGTGGTAGTACATCCTATGCAACAGAGCAAAACATTATTGATCATTTAGAGCAGCACGGGATTTCTTGTTTTCAAGTAAATTGGCTAAATAATAATGTTGGCGAGCGGGATGTTATTTTTTATGTGATTTGCGAGGAAGATCCGACAATACTTATGCAACAAATGGGGCATATTTTAAGTGAATTACTAGATGAACCGCTTAAAGGACAAGAAATTATGCAACAGTCCTTTCCGTTTGCCTATGTGCAAATGCGTTTTCAATCAGCAGTTCGCTATAAATTGGAGTATGATATATATAAGCGCACGAAGAATGGCGTTCAGATTTCTGGAGATGCACATGCAATATTCCCGGTGCATGCTGGTCTTGTGGCGATTATGCTTTCTGATGGAATGGGCAATAACCATAAGGCACAACGCGAAAGCACACGTCTTATTCAAATGATGCGGGATTGCCTAAATTATAATATGGATCCAGAAACGGCAATGCATACGATGCATTACGTGTTATCGCTAAAACATGATGTAGATATGTACGCGACAATTGATTTTGCGTTAGTTGACCTGCAAGTAGGAACATTGTGGTGTTGGAAGGCGGGTGGCATGACGACGTATATTTTACGAGGTCCGAAGCTCTTTAAAATTGAAAGTAAAACCGCGCCGATTGGATTTATGCCGGTCTTTACAATTGAAACCGAAACGATCCAACTGTTGGCAGAAGATATCATTATCATGGTGTCAGACGGACTATTTGCAAGTACGGAAGACTGGGCCAAGCAGGAGGCGCTTTTTTTACAGTTAATTCGCCAATGTATTCACAAAGGTGCGGCACTAAATGTGATATTATATGACGTAATGGCACAGTATAAGCAAGTATATAAAATGGATGATGATTGCACGGTAATGCTATTTAAACTGGCGCACCTAAATTCGCAGTGGTCAGTATTTCGGCCAACCAGTGAGCAACTTTTATAAATGAGGTGAGGAGATGGACCAGCTAGAGCATCAAGTATTAACCTATATTAAAGAGCAGCAATTAATAAAGAGTGGTGAACGTCTTCTCATCGCCTGTTCTGGAGGCGTGGATTCAATGGCGCTTCTTTCTTTTTTTTATAAATTTCAAAGATTGCTCGGAGTGAACCTAGTCGTCGCACATGTGGATCATATGTTGCGAGGGGAGCCTTCTGCACAGGACAGGCTTTTTGTGGAGCAGTTTTGCAAAGAGCGTGGACTACCTGTAGCGAGCTGTGCGATTTCTATTGCAAATATTATGGAGCGCGAGGGGGGTAATTCACAAGCAATTTGCCGCCGCGAGCGTTATAATTTTTTTAAGGACGTAATGACGAAGTATCGCATAAATAAGCTTGTTACAGCACACCACGCAGACGATCAGCTCGAATCAATGCTCATGGCACTTACGAAAGCTGGCTCGTTAAATGGGCTAAAAGGGATAAGCCCAAAAAGAGTTTTTTTTAAAGGAATGTTAATTCGACCATTTTTAACGGTTACAAAACAGGAAATTGGGCAATATTTACAAGGGAACAAAGGGATTTTTCGCGAAGATGCCAGCAACGCGAAAGAAGACTACACACGCAATCGTTTTCGCCATCGTATCGTCCCGCTTCTCAAGCAAGAAAATCCAAATGTATCCTTGCATGCTGTTCAATTAGCGGAGCAGCTGCGGCAAGATGATTTGTATTTAAATGAGGTCGCACAAACACGGTTTTCGCAATATGTGGTGAAAAATGGAGATAATTCTTATGTAATGGAAATTATTGCGTTTCAAAACGAACCACCCGCTTTACAAAGAAGGATCATTTTAATACTATTAAACTATCTTTATAACGGTTCAAACACGATTCAAAGCTCTGCGTTATGCACATCGGTTATGAAGCTATTTGAAACGTTAGACGGCAGTATCACAATCAATTTGCCAGAGGACTTTATTGCTAGACGCCAGTACGGGGAAGTATACTTTGAAAAGCAACATCCATTTACGTACATGGTGAAGCAAGAACTTGCTTTAAATGAGTGGAATGAATTAAATGGTATGTGTGTGTACATAGGAGAGTGCTCTGGCATAAATGTACAGCTGAGTGAACAGGTAACGACCTATTTTTTTAACTCGACATCCGTTTGCTTTCCGTTATATGTAAGGGCTCGTGAGGATGGAGACCGTATTGCATTACAAGGTATGCAGCAATACAAAAAAGTGTCTCGCATTTTTATTGATGAAAAGATTCCTTTAGTTGAACGAGATTGCTGGCCGTTGCTCGTCGATTTTCAAAATGAAATATTGGCAGTGTTAGCTGTGCGTGTGAACAACAAATTTTCTAAAATGAGACGCATTGAGGATGACTGTGTTTTAGTCATAGAGCGTCGATCTATTTAGAGCGTTTGAACAATCAAAGGAGGAATCGATGATGATTCAAAATGATATTGAAAAAATTATGATTAGCGAAGAACAAATTCAAGACCGCTTAAAGGAGCTGGGAGCAGAACTAACAGCTGAATATGACGGGCGTTTCCCATTAGCAGTAGGTGTACTTAAGGGTGCGATGCCATTTATGACTGATTTAATGAAACGTTTTGATTCATATATCGAAGTGGATTTCATGGACGTTTCAAGTTACGGTAACGCGACAGTTTCTTCTGGGGAAGTAAAAATTTTAAAAGATTTAAACACAAGCGTTGAGGGCCGCGATGTAATTATTATCGAGGATATTATCGATAGCGGGTTAACATTAAGTTATTTAGTGGATTTATTTAAATATCGTAAAGCAAAATCGATTAAAATCGTGACGCTTTTAGATAAGCCATCTGGTCGTAAAGTAGAGCTAAAAGCAGATGTGGTGGGCTTTGAAGTGCCGGACGGATTTGTAGTTGGTTATGGTTTAGATTACGCAGAAAAATATCGTAACTTACCATACATTGGTATCCTTAAACGCGAAGTATATTCATTCTAAGTCAGCTAATTGTGTAATGATTTTGACAAAAATCATTAGAAATGCAAATTGCTCGGTGCTTTTCGTTGTATGAAGAAATCAGGGTATGTTAAGATTTTACTTATTAGTTTTTCTGTAACGTTGTGAGGAGGCTGGGGATGAATCGAATATTTCGATACACCATATTTTATTTACTAATTTTTCTCGTGATTATTGGAATTTTTGGCACTTTTAATGGTGGCAAAACAACGACTGAAGAAGTCGGTTATTACGAGTTTTTCGAGGCACTAGAGTCAAACAAGGTTGAAGGGGTTACCTTGCAACCGGATAAAGGCGTTTATGTAGTTGAAGGTAGCTTCAAAGGTGCTGCGGAAGGTGAAACATTCACTGTTAACCTACCACAAAATGACCAATCAACACTGGATCGAATTTTCAGTATTGAAAAGGATTATCCGAATGTAAAAGTTGAAAAAGCACCAGAAACAAGTGGCTGGGTAAGCTTCTTTACGGGCATTATCCCGTTCATCATTATCATTATTTTATTCTTCTTCTTATTGAGCCAGTCTCAAGGTGGAGGCAATAAAGTTATGAACTTTGGTAAATCAAAGGCTAAGCTTTATGATACTGAAAAGAAAAAAGTTCGCTTTACTGACGTAGCAGGTGCTGACGAGGAAAAAGCAGAACTAGTAGAAGTTGTTGACTTCTTAAAGGATCACCGTAAGTTTACTGAAATAGGGGCACGTATCCCGAAAGGTATTTTACTTGTAGGTCCACCCGGAACGGGTAAAACATTACTTGCACGAGCTGTTGCGGGTGAAGCAGGCGTACCATTCTTCTCGATTTCAGGTTCTGACTTCGTAGAAATGTTCGTCGGTGTCGGGGCAAGTCGTGTTCGTGATTTATTCGAGAACGCAAAGAAAAATGCACCATGTATTATTTTTATTGATGAAATTGATGCAGTAGGTCGTCAGCGTGGAGCTGGTCTTGGTGGTGGTCACGATGAGCGTGAGCAAACATTAAACCAATTACTTGTTGAGATGGATGGCTTCGGCGCAAATGAAGGTATTATTATCATCGCTGCAACGAACCGACCAGATATTTTAGATAAAGCATTACTACGTCCAGGTCGTTTTGACCGTCAGATAACAGTTGGACACCCAGATGTAAAAGGCCGTGAAGCAATTCTTAAAGTGCACTCGCGCAATAAGCCACTAGCTGATTCAGTTGATTTACAAGCAGTTGCGCAACGTACACCAGGATTCTCCGGTGCCGATTTAGAAAACTTATTAAACGAATCTGCACTTGTTGCTGCTCGTAAAAACAAAAAAACAATTAATATGATTGATATTGATGAAGCATCTGACCGTGTTATTGCAGGTCCTGCAAAAGCAAGCCGTGTGTACTCAGCGAAAGAGAAGAAACTTGTTGCCTTCCACGAAGCGGGTCACGTTGTTGTTGGTTTAGCGCTAGACGAAGCAGACACTGTGCATAAAGTAACAATCGTACCACGCGGTCAAGCGGGTGGATATGCGATTATGTTACCGAAGGAAGAGCGTTTCTTTACTACAAAACCAGAGTTGCTTGACCGTATTGCCGGGTTACTCGGTGGTCGTGTTGCGGAGGAAATCGTCCTTGGTGAAGTTTCAACAGGTGCGCATAATGATTTCCAAAAAGTAACGAGTATTGCACGTGCTATGGTAACTGAGTATGGTATGAGTGATAAACTTGGACCGACTCAATTCAGTTCAAGTCAAGGTGGTAACGTGTTCTTAGGACGCGACTTTAACTCAGATCAAAACTATTCAGATGCAATCGCATATGAAATCGATCAAGAAATCCAACGCATTGTTGGTGAACAATATGATCGTACGAGACAGATTCTTACTGAAAAACGTGAATTACTGAATTTAGTTGCGACTACTTTAATGAAGCACGAAACATTAAATGCGCAACAAATTGAGCACTTACGTGATTTCGGGGAACTTCCGGAAGAGCTAGTAGATGTCGTTTCTGAAACTGAACAAAACACTTCAGAGGTAGTCCCTGTTATTGAAAAAGCGGGTTCTCCATCGATTAACAAAGAAGTGATTGGTGAACCATTAGATCCAACAACGGATGATTTACCGAAGGACATCACAATGGAGCATCCTCAAGGCATTAACGAAGATCGTAAATAACAAAAAGCTGATTGTCTCTTTGGGGCAATCAGCTTTTTATGTGGTGAGACCTGTTGTTCAAATAGGTTATTGCTGTTCCGGTAGCGGATTAGTGTCACTTAGTACTTGTTGTATGGTATTATTTTTTACAAATGGATGCAGGTAGGTGGATTCCAATGATTCTAGTAATGGATGCAGGAAATTCAAATATTATTTTGGGTGTGTATCGTGAAGATCAGCTTGTGTATCATTGGCGTATGGAAACAGATCCGCGAAAAACGGAAGATGAATATGCGATGCAGGTAAAGGCTTTTTTCATGCATGAGGGCATTTCATTTGAACAAATTTCGGGGATTATTATATCCTCTGTTGTTCCGCCAATTATGTTCGCGCTTGAGGCGATGTGTTCGAAATATTTCTGCGTGAAGCCGCTCGTCGTGGGACCGGGTGTGAAAACGGGACTTAATATTAAGTACGAAAATCCACGCGAAGTTGGTGCGGACCGTATTGTCAACGCAACTGCAGCACTAGCGCAGTATGGGGGCAACCCACTTATTATCGTCGATTTTGGAACGGCTATTACGTATTGCTATTTGAATGAACGCGGAGATTATATGGGCGGAGCCATTGCCCCAGGTATCACAATTTCAACTGAAGCGCTTTATACGAAAGCATCAAAGCTACCACGTATTGAAATTACACGTCCATCGCAAGTCGTTGGCAAAAATACGGTATCTGCTATGCAGGCAGGTGTTTTTTACGGCTTTGTTGGTCAAGTAGAAGGTATTGTAAGTCGCATGAAGGCGCAAAGTAAAGAAGAGCCGCTCGTTATTGCAACAGGTGGATTAGCAAGCTTAATTGCGAATGAAACACAAATGATTGACGTGGTTGATGCATTTTTAACGTTAAAGGGACTGTTTATTATTTATAAACGAAATCAATAGAAAAGAGGACTACAACATGGAAGACTACTTAGTAAGAGCGATCGCATTTGACGGAAAGGTTCGTGCCTTTGCGACAAATACAACAGAAACGGTAGGAGAAGCACAGCGTCGTCATAATACATGGCCGGTCGTATCAGCAGCACTTGGTCGTTCAATGACGGCATCTGTTATGATGGGTGCGATGCTAAAAGGCGAAGATAAAATTACGGTAAAAATCGAAGGTAATGGTCCAATTGGTCCGATGATTATCGATACTAATGCAAAAGGTGAAGTACGCGGTTTTGTTACCAATGGTCAAGTTCACTTTGATTTAAATGAGCAAGGTAAATTAGATGTACGTGCAGGTGTAGGAACAGAAGGGACAGTCACGATAGTCAAAGATTTAGGTATGCGTGACATGTTCTCGGGTCAAACACCAATCGTATCAGGTGAAATTGCAGAAGACTTCACGTATTACTTCGCTTCATCTGAACAAGTACCATCATCAGTAGGTCTAGGTGTATTAGTCAATCCAGACAATACGATTTTGGCAGCGGGTGGCTTTATTGTGCAGTTAATGCCAGGCTGTGATGATGAAACAATAGATGCGATTGAAGCGCAATTATCCAACATCGAACCTGTTTCGAAAATGATTGAAAAAGGGTATACACCAGAACAAATTTTAGAAGCTGTTTTAGGTGAAGGCAATGTCCAAGTATTATCTTCAATGCCAGTGAACTTCCAATGTCAATGTTCAAAAGAGCGTTTTGGTGCGGCGATTTTAGGTTTAGGTGTGCAAGAAATTCAAGAAATGATCGATGAAGATGGTCAAGCAGAGGCACAATGTCACTTCTGTTTAGAAACATACGATTTCAATAAGCAAGAGCTTGAAGGTTTCATTGATGAGATCAACGCAAAATAATAAGCTAACACAAACATCGCCAAATACGCCTATTTCGCAAAAACGATTAAAAACAAAACCGACATTAATTTTATTGTTGATTTTACTTATAGGAAATTTATTTTGGTTTGTATTGTGGTTACTTCCATCAGGGGAGCAAGTAAAGGGCGGCGACGAGCAAGTCGCTGCCGTTGATGGACAGACGATCACACGACAGGAGTGGCTAGCCGCGATGGAAAGCCGCTACGGAAAAGAAACACTGCAAAATTTGGTGAACGAAGCAGTGATGGAAAAGGCCGCTAACCAATATAAAATTAAAGTGACGGATGAAGAAATTGATTTAGAACTAGCACTTCTTCGCTCTGCGCAAGATTCCAATGACACAACGATCCAAAACTTATCGGATAGTGAGCTGCGTCAAAAAATTCGCGCACAGCTAATTTTAGAAAAAGTCCTTACAAAAGATGTTGTAACAGAGGATACACAAAGCGAAGCCTACTATGAAGAAAATAAATCGCTTTATAATATCCCGACTACATATCGCACAAGTATTATCGTCGTTGAGTCAAAAGATGATGCTATTAGCGTGAAAAAAGAGCTAGCGAACGGCTCGGAGTTTTCTGTGCTGGCACGGGAACGTTCCCTTGATACATCTTCGGCTAGTCTTGGCGGAGATATCGGATATGTAACAGCTACACAAACAAGCGTCGATCCCGCTATTTTTAAAGCAGTTCAAAGTATAAAAGTAAATGACACGACAGAGCCTTTTGTTTTAAGTGATGGACGTTATGCGCTAGCTTTCGTTGAAGAAATTCTGGAAGGTCAATCCTTCTCTTATGACAACGTAAAAGACCGTATTAAACGTGAGCTTGCAATGGAGCAGCTTCCTTCTTCGATTACACCCGAAGCCTTTTGGGCAGAATTTAATGCAACTTGGTATTATGGTGAGGGAAAATAAAAGTCAGCTATGTGCTGGCTTTTTTTGTGGTAGAAAAGTATAACTTTTTAGGAATGTCTAGGCATTCGCGCCGCACGCTCAAGGTCGCGGTCTGTTCTCTGACGAAGGCAAAGAACGCCTTCACTTGGGAGTCAGCAGCGATTATCGGGGCTAGGTATGCCCGTTAGCGCTTTAGAAAAGAATCGATTTTAGATTGTTCAGAAAATTTATTCAAAAAAGATCTGCCTATTACGTTGACAACAGCTACAAAAACTTGGTAAAATACGAATTAGGAAATACCTATTAGTTTAGTAGGGATTAAGAGAGGGATGGGATAATTATGAGTAAACTAGCAAATTCAGTTGCGGATTTAGTTGGCCGTACACCAATCGTAAAATTAAACAATGCTACAGGCGAAAATGAAGGTACAGTTTACGTTAAACTTGAGTACTTCAATCCAGGTTCATCAGTAAAAGATCGTTTAGCTTTAGCGATGATTGAAGCTGCTGAGAAAGACGGCACTCTAAAACCAGGCGGCACAATTATTGAGCCGACTTCTGGTAACACCGGTATTGGTCTTGCAATGATCGCTGCTGCAAAAGGCTATAAAGCGATTTTAGTAATGCCGGAGACAATGTCTTTAGAGCGCCGTAACTTACTACGTGCTTACGGAGCTGATTTAGTATTAACTCCAGGTCCAGAAGGTATGAAAGGCGCAATCGCAAAATCTGAAGAGTTATCTGCTTCAGAAGGTTACTTCTTACCACAACAATTTAAAAATGCAGCAAACGCTGAAGTTCACCGACTAACAACGGGTCCAGAAATCGTTGAAGCGTTTGAAGGTCTTAAATTAGATGCATTCGTAGCAGGTATTGGTACGGGTGGTACAATTACGGGTGCTGGTGAAGTATTAAAAGCCGCTTACCCGGAAATCGAAATTATTGCGGTGGAACCAAAAGATTCTCCAGTACTTTCAGGTGGTAACCCTGGACCACATAAAATCCAAGGTATCGGCGCTGGTTTCGTACCAGACGTATTAAACACTGAAATTTATACTTCTGTATTCCCTGTTGAAAACGAAACGGCTTTCGAAACAGCTCGTAAAGTGGCTCGCGAAGAAGGGATTTTAGCTGGTATTTCCTCAGGTGCAGCAATCTTTGCAGCAATTGAAACGGCAAAACGTCTTGGTGCAGGTTCAAACGTATTAGCAGTAGTACCATCTAACGGTGAACGTTATCTATCAACGCCTTTATACCAATTCGAAGACTAATATCTTCTTTTAAAAGATGCCGCTCAAGTAGCTGCATCTTTTTTGTTGTTAAGGAAATAATAAAATTTCGCCTAGTGGATAACATTTAAATAAGTAAATGCAACGTCTAGGTGAAAGCGCCAGCCCCTCGAGGTCGCAGTCTGTCCCCGGGCGAAGGCAAAGAGCGTCTTCACTTCGGACTCGCAAGCAGCTTGTCAGGGCTAAGCAGGCGCTTTGGTACTTTTGTTCTCGTTAAGAAAGTATAATTTTCTTTTGTGAATTTCTTATTTGAATAGCTTTATTTTTTATTTTCGAGTTTAATAAGAGGTAAATGGAGAAATAAGGGGGCATTATCAGATGACAGAAAGACACATTCAATCTATTTCTTTTCCGATGACGAAGGATGAATTTTTTTATAGCTATAAACAGCAGACGGCAAATAGATCGCAATCGGCTTTTTTAGAAAGTGGCCGAGGTGGGCATTACTGTATTGCAGCGTGGAATCCGTACGCAACTGCGAAGTCAATTGATGCAGGTTTACATATTTTATGGCAAGACGGTAAGGAAGAAGTGCGAACAGGGGAAGCATTATTTGAGCTAGAGCAACTCGTAAACGAGCAGTCTATTCAACGTAATGTGGATTTACCGGAATTCCAAGGTGGGGCAATTGGTTTCATTTCATATGACTATGCGCGAAAAATTGAAGTACTGCCGGTGCTCGCAGAAGATGATCTGCATGTGCCAGATTTGTATTTTTATTTATTTGATACATGGGCTGTACTAGATATTGAAAAGCAACTCGTTACGTTAATGAAGCTTTCAACAAGCGATGTAGAATTAGCTAAATGTGCCGATGCGTGGAAGACTGCCGCCGAAAAGGGACAAGCTAGCCGTTTATTTAGTGCGGAAAAAGCCGTAGAGGTAAAGCAAGATGAGAGCGAGCTAGAAATATCGTTTTCAGAGCCGCAGTTCGAACGAGCGGTACAACAAATTCAAGAGTATATCGGACAAGGGGATGTGTTCCAGGTGAACTTATCCGTGCGCCAAGGCAAAAAACTGACCGCACCACCAATTGTGATGTACGAAGCGGTGCGCTCATTTAATCCATCTCCTTACATGGCGTATATTGAGAGTTCAGATTTTGCGGTTGTTAGTGGCTCGCCGGAACTACTTGTAAAGAAAAGCGGCAAAGAACTTTCGACACGTCCTATTGCAGGGACACGTCCGCGCGGTTCATCAGATGAAGAGGATATCGCATTAGCAAATGAACTAATCAATCACGAAAAAGAACGCGCAGAACATGTCATGCTTGTCGATTTAGAGCGTAATGATTTAGGACGCGTTGCAACATATGGTACGGTCGAAGTGGATGAGTTTATGGTCATTGAGCGCTATTCGCACGTAATGCACATTGTATCGAATGTACGCGGCGAGGTAGCGGATGATAAAACAAATACAGACGTCATTCGTGCGATGTTTCCAGGTGGTACGATTACCGGGGCACCGAAAATTCGTACGATGGAAATCATTGAAGAGCTAGAGCCAGTGCGTCGTGGTCTTTATACAGGTTCGATTGGCTGGATTGGCTATACGGGCGATATGGAATTAAATATTGTCATCCGTACAGCGTTTGTACAAGATGGTATGGCGTATATTCAAGCGGGTGCTGGTATTGTTATTGATTCGATTCCGACGAATGAATTTATCGAGTCATTAAATAAAGCAAAAGCAATGTGGCAAGCAAAGGCGATGGCAGAGGAGATAGCAAAATGATATTAATGATTGATAACTATGATTCGTTTACGTATAATCTTGTGCAATATTTTGGTGAGTTCGGTCAGGAGCTTATGGTAAAACGAAATGATGAGATTACAATTGAAGAAATCGAACAGCTAGCACCGGCAATGCTTGTTATTTCACCGGGTCCGTGCAGTCCGAACGAGGCGGGTGAGAGTTTAAAGATTATCCAACATTTTGCGGGAAAACTGCCGATTTTAGGTGTGTGTTTAGGGCATCAAGCATTAGCGCAAGTATTTGGTGGGAAGGTTATTCGTGCAGAGCGCTTAATGCATGGCAAAACGTCACCGGTATACCATAGCGGCGAGGGGCTCCACCGGAAAAATGCAAACCCGTTTGCGGCAACGCGCTATCATTCACTTATTGTAGAACGCGAATCACTGCCAGACTGCCTTGAAATTACTGCGTGGACAGAAGAAGGGGAGATTATGGGGCTGCGTCATAAGGAGTTTGCGATTGAAGGGGTACAATATCATCCGGAATCAATTATGACAGAAGATGGAAAGCAGTTATTACAGCAGTTTATCGAATTGTATTGTCACTAAGGGGGAAATAGTATGCTTTGTTGGATGAACGGGAACTATCTGGATGCAAGTGAGTTGAAAATTTCGCCATTTGATCACGGCTTTTTATACGGGCTCGGTTTTTTTGAAACATTTCGTACATACAACGGACAGACGGTTTTCCTTCAGGAGCATTTTAACCGACTTTGTGAAGGGTTGAAGGAATACCGCATTGCGATGCCGTATTCAATTGCAGATTTTGAGCAAATTATAAGTAAATTAAACGAAGCAGAGGACGGACAAGACGGATACTTCCGCATTAATGTATCAGCTGGTGTACATGATATTGGGTTAGCACCGACTGAATACCCAACACCAAATGTTATTGTATTCCGTAAACCATTAGCGAGTACAATGCGGGGCAAGGCAAAGGAAGCGCGCTGGTTACAAATTCCGCGCAATCAACCAGAGCAGGACGTACGTCATAAAAGTCACCATTACGGAAATAATGTTTCGGCACGCTTTGAATTGCCGAATTTAGCTAGCTATGAAGGCTTTTTTGTGACGGAAAAAGGCATTGTTGCTGAGGGGATTACCTCAAATATTTTTTGGGCAAAAGATGATATAATTTACACGCCTTCGCTTGATACAGGGATCCTACCAGGCATTACACGTCAGTGGGTAATCTTATTAGCTGAGCAGCTTGGCTATACTGTACTACAGGGGATTTATTTAAAAGTGGAGCTTGAGCAGGCGGATGAGTGCTTTATTACGAATTCAGTGCAGGAGCTTGTGCCGATTTCAAATATTGGCAATGTGCGATTTGCAGGGGAAGAGGGTGTACTATATGAGCGACTTCACCGGGCATATGGTGCACAAATTACACAAGCGATTAAAAGGAGATAGAAGATGTTAACAAAGTATCCGACACCTTTAGTTTTAAACAATATTGAGCTTGATTACTCGAAGGAAACATTTGTGATGGGCATTTTAAATGTTACACCGGACTCATTTTCTGACGGGGGGAAATATAATTCCGTAGAAGCAGCCGTTGTGCAGGCGAAAAAGCTTGTAGCAGAAGGTGCAAAAATTATCGATGTTGGCGGTGAATCGACGCGTCCTGGCTATGAGCGCATTTCAGACGAGGAAGAAATTGCGCGTGTCGTACCGGTCATTAAGGCGCTTTTAGCCGAAGTACCTGCGATAATTTCAATTGATACATATAAATCCGTAGTTGCACGCGCAGCAGTTGAGGCAGGTGCGCATATTATTAATGATATTTGGGGTGCAAAGGCAGATCCAGAAATCGCCCGTGTTGCTGCCGAGCTTAACGTACCGATTATTTTAATGCATAACCGTGAAAACGATGCGTACAACAATTATTGGGCAGAGTTCCTATCAGATATAGAGGAAAGCATTCAAATTGCACAAGACGCAGGTGTGCCGGATGTACATATTATTTTAGATCCAGGGATTGGCTTTGTGAAAAACTTGCAGCAAAGTATTGAAACGATGCAGTGTTTAGATAAGTTAGTAGCGTTGGGTTACCCGGTGCTACTAGCGACGTCACGGAAACGTATGATTGGTTCGATATTAAACTTGCCGGTAGATGAACGTGTAGAGGGAACGGCTGCGACATGTGCATACGGGGTACAAAAAGGCTGTCATCTAGTTCGTGTGCATGATGTAAAAGAAGTGGCACGTACCGTGAAAATGATTGATGCACTAATTGGGAAGTATAAAGTAGAAGGAGAGCTAGCACCGAGACATTAGGAGCGGCTGAAAAGGAGAATTTTTAATGGACTATATTCATTTGCGTGACATGCAGTTTTTTGGCTACCATGGTGTTTTGCGAGAGGAAACAGTGTTAGGACAACGCTTTCGTGCATCCGTTTCTTTGGCAGTAGATATAAAGCGTGCCGGGGAAACCGATGAACTTCAAGACACAGTGAGTTATGTGGGTGTGTATGATATATGCAAAGAAGTAATCGAGGGCAAGCCGTATAAATTAATCGAAGCAGTTGCAGAAACAATTGCGACAAAAATTTTGACACAGTACGAGGGCCAAGTATTTGGTTGTCGCGTTGAAGTAATGAAACCGGACCCACCAATCCCTGGGCATTATAAAGAAGTGGCCGTTGAAATTGTGCGAGGTACATTTTCATGAATAAGGTTTTTTTATCAATCGGTACAAATATTGGGGAGCGAGCAGCCAATTTACAAGAGGCTGTACGTCGATTAATGAGCCATCCAGCGATTGAAGTAAAGGTAGTTTCTTCTATATATGAGACAGCACCAGTTGGCTTTGTCGATCAGGCATCTTTTTTGAATATTGCAGTTGCGATCGAAACGATGTTATTACCGTTTGAAGTACTTGAAGTGTGCCAGTCTATTGAAAATGAGTTAGGGCGCGTGCGTGAGTTTCGATGGGGTCCTCGGATCATTGACCTTGACATTTTACTCTATAATCATGAAAATATTGAAGCGGAGCATTTAATCATTCCGCATCCACGTATGTATGAACGAGCTTTTGTATTAGTGCCGTTAGTTGAGATTGCGTCTGCGGATTGTGCTATGCTTGGACAAGCGCGTCTTGCGTTACAAGCGATAGATAGAGAGAAAGAAGGCGTGAAGCAATGGAAGACAATCGGTACGGTAGACGAATTCGTGCATTTCGAAAGCTAAAACGAGTTCAACAAGTTGAATTCGCAAAACGTATTGGAATTTCAACGACAATTTTAGGGCGGCTTGAACGTGGTGAAAAAATGCCTTCAGATGACTTACTTCAAAAAATTGCCGAAGAGTTAACTATAGATGTAACAGAGCTAAAGGGTGAATAACCCACTTCAAGGAGGAAACAACGATGAAAACCGCCCAGCGAAAGCCATTCCAAATTGGCGATATCGTCATGGACAACCGTGTTGTACTTGCCCCAATGGCCGGTATTTGTAATTCAGCTTTCCGTTTAACAGTCAAAGAGTTCGGCGCGGGACTAGTTTATGCAGAAATGATAAGTGATAAAGCGATTAATTTCCGTAACGAAAAAACAATGAATATGCTCTACATTGACGAACGGGAAAATCCACTATCCTTACAAATTTTTGGTGGCGATAAAGAGAATCTAGTAGAAGCGGCGAAGTACGTAGATAAAAATACACCAGCGGATATTATCGATATCAACATGGGTTGCCCAGTAAACAAAATTATTAAATGTGAAGCGGGCGCGAAATGGCTACTTGATCCAAATAAAATTTATGAAATGGTATCGGCAGTAGTTGAGGCAGTTGATAAACCAGTATCTGTGAAAATGCGTATCGGCTGGGATGACAAACGTGTATTTGCAGTTGAAAATGCACAAGCGGCAGAACGTGCGGGTGCAGCAGCGATTGCGATGCATGGTCGTACACGCGTTCAAATGTACGAAGGTAAAGCAAACTGGGATATTTTAAAGGAAGTTAAAGAAAACATTAATATCCCGTTCATCGGTAATGGTGACGTTGAAACTCCACAGGACGCAAAACGTTTACTTGAACACACAGGTGCAGATGGCGTAATGATCGGACGCGCGGCTTTAGGTAACCCGTGGATGATTTATCAAACGGTACAATATCTTGAAACAGGTGAATTAAAGCCAGAACCAGAAGTACGCGAGAAAATGGATGTATGCCTACTTCACTTTGAACGCTTAATGGCGCTTAAAGGCGAAGTTGTAGCTGTACGCGAAATGCGGAAGCACGCATCTTGGTACTTGAAAGGGATTCGTGGGAATGGAAAAATCCGTACCGCGATTAACCAAGCAGAAACAGAAGCAGAATTACGGATGTTATTAAACGGTGTTGTTGCAGAGTTAGAAGAATGTGAAGCAATGGCTACGGAAGCAAAAATCGAGATTATTTAATTTAGGCTATGTTAAATAACATTGTTGTTTTTACGGAATTAACCATTAGTAGTGAAAGCTTACTACAACCGAATCTGGTACAGCGGGTGACAAACATGTGCGTCCATGCGACATCGCGCCAATGACCATACCTGCGTGGGTCTTTATCGTGGTTGGATTAGCTAATAAAACAACAGTAGGGATTAACAGTACCTTAATTTAAATGTGGGAGAGGTATCGCAATATGTGGTACCTTTTTTTATGGTTAAAAAAGTATGCCTTTCTTAACCGCACAAGAAAGGACATCATCTCGTCCTATTTTGGGCGAGATGTGTCTTTCTAAGTTTTTCTAACAAGAAAACATTTCGAAAACAATGTGAATTAATCCGAAAGACGTGAATCGGCACTAGAAATACTGTACAATAGAAACATTATGGACAAATGGACTGCAAAAGCGGAACAAGCAAATGAGGAGTGAAACACGTTGTCAAACATTGAAGAATTAAACGACCAACTTTTGGTGAGACGCCAAAAGATGACAGATATTCGTGAAAGTGGAATGGATCCATTCGGTAGCCGTTTCGAACGCACGCACTTATCAAACGAAGTAGTAGCGGAGTTTGACCAATTTTCTAAAGAGCAATTAGAAGAAGAAACACATGAAGTTGTAATTGCTGGACGTATTATGACAAAGCGCGGCAAAGGGAAAGCTGGATTTGCACATATTCAAGATTTAGCTGGCCAAATTCAAATTTACGTACGTAAAGATGCAATCGGTGAAGAAGCATATGAGTTATTCAACAAAGCAGATCTTGGTGATATCGTAGGTGTTCGCGGGAATGTCTTCCGCACGCAAGTAGGTGAACTTTCAGTAAAAGCGACTGAATTCACGTTCCTAACAAAAGCACTACGCCCAATGCCAGAGAAATTCCACGGTATTAAAGACGTAGAACAACGCTACCGTCAACGTTACTTAGATTTAATGACAAACGCTGACAGTAAAGAAACGTTTATTGCGCGTTCTAAAATTATCCGTGCCATCCGTAACTACTTAGATAACCATGGTTACCTCGAAGTAGAAACACCGATGTTACACACAATTGCTGGTG
>NZ_JBBOPI010000001.1:110000-112500 GCF_038003525.1 Solibacillus sp. FSL H8-0538
CCCCGTAACTTCGGGAGAAGGGGTGCTCTTGAGCGTGTTAAAGCGCATGAGAGCCGCAGTGAATAGGCCCAGGCGACTGTTTAGCAAAAACACAGGTCTCTGCAAAACCGTAAGGTGACGTATAGGGGCTGACGCCTGCCCGGTGCTGGAAGGTTAAGAGGAGTGGTTAGCGCAAGCGAAGCTGCGAATTGAAGCCCCAGTAAACGGCGGCCGTAACTATAACGGTCCTAAGGTAGCGAAATTCCTTGTCGGGTAAGTTCCGACCCGCACGAAAGGCGTAACGATCTGGGCACTGTCTCAACGAGAGACTCGGTGAAATTATAGTACCTGTGAAGATGCAGGTTACCCGCGACAGGACGGAAAGACCCCGTGGAGCTTTACTGTAGCCTGATATTGAATTTTGGTACAACTTGTACAGGATAGGTAGGAGCCAGAGATCCCGGAGCGCCAGCTTCGGAGGAGGCGTCGGTGGGATACTACCCTGGTTGTATTGAACTTCTAACCCATGCCCCTTAGCGGGGTAGGAGACAGTGTCAGGCGGACAGTTTGACTGGGGCGGTCGCCTCCTAAAGAGTAACGGAGGCGCCCAAAGGTTCCCTCAGAATGGTTGGAAATCATTCGTAGAGTGTAAAGGCATAAGGGAGCTTGACTGCGAGACCTACAAGTCGAGCAGGGTCGAAAGACGGGCTTAGTGATCCGGTGGTTCCGCATGGAAGGGCCATCGCTCAACGGATAAAAGCTACCCCGGGGATAACAGGCTTATCTCCCCCAAGAGTCCACATCGACGGGGAGGTTTGGCACCTCGATGTCGGCTCATCGCATCCTGGGGCTGTAGTCGGTCCCAAGGGTTGGGCTGTTCGCCCATTAAAGCGGTACGCGAGCTGGGTTCAGAACGTCGTGAGACAGTTCGGTCCCTATCCGTCGTGGGCGTAGGAAATTTGAGAGGAGCTGTCCTTAGTACGAGAGGACCGGGATGGACATACCGCTGGTGTACCAGTTGTCTTGCCAAAGGCATCGCTGGGTAGCTATGTATGGACGGGATAAGTGCTGAAAGCATCTAAGCATGAAGCCCCCCTCAAGATGAGATTTCCCATTACGCAAGTAAGTAAGATCCCTCAAAGACGATGAGGTAGATAGGTTCGAGGTGGAAGTGTGGCGACACATGGAGCTGACGAATACTAATCGATCGAGGACTTAACCACATTATTACCGAATATTTCAACTTTCAATGAACCGTTTATCCAGTTTTGAAAGAACAAGAAAAGTGTTATTTTATTTTAAAAAAACACTTGAAATTAATACTTATTGTGTTATAATAAATCTTGTCTTTTAAAAATAGTCTAGTGATGATGGCAAAGAGGTCACACCCGTTCCCATACCGAACACGGAAGTTAAGCTCTTTAGCGCCGATGGTAGTTGGGGGCTTCCCCCTGCAAGAGTAGGACGTCGCTAGGCATTATACCCAGGAGGATTAGCTCAGCTGGGAGAGCACCTGCCTTACAAGCAGGGGGTCGGCGGTTCGAGCCCGTCATCCTCCACCATTCTAAATGCCGGTGTAGCTCAGTTGGTAGAGCAACTGACTTGTAATCAGTAGGTCGAGGGTTCGACTCCTTTCGCCGGCACCATTTAGAGAGCCATTAGCTCAGTTGGTAGAGCATCTGACTTTTAATCAGAGGGTCGAAGGTTCGAGTCCTTCATGGCTCACCATTTTCATATTTGTCTGCTGCGGGTGTGGCGGAACTGGCAGACGCACTAGACTTAGGATCTAGCGCCGCAAGGCGTGGGGGTTCGACTCCCTTCACCCGCACCATTTAATTTCATATATTGTCAGAATAAAAATTTCTTAAGCACATGCGGAAGTAGTTCAGTGGTAGAACACCACCTTGCCAAGGTGGGGGTCGCGAGTTCGAACCTCGTCTTCCGCTCCAACATGTGCCGGGGTGGCGGAACTGGCAGACGCACAGGACTTAAAATCCTGCGGTGAGTGATCACCGTGCCGGTTCGATTCCGGCCCTCGGCACCATTTTACTTTTTAACATTAAATTATAGCGCCCGTAGCTCAATTGGATAGAGCGTCTGACTACGGATCAGAAGGTTGTGGGTTCGACTCCTGCCGGGCGCGCCATATAGACGGAATGTAGCTCAGCTTGGTAGAGCACTTGGTTTGGGACCAAGGGGTCGTAGGTTCGAATCCTGTCATTCCGACCATTACATTATTGGGGCCTTAGCTCAGCTGGGAGAGCGCCTGCCTTGCACGCAGGAGGTCAGCGGTTCGATCCCGCTAGGCTCCACCATGAACCTTGAAAACTGAACAAGCAAAACGTTAATTAAAACAACGTTTCGACGCACTGACACCTGTTAGTGAAGATCGAAACAAAAACATAGATATCAACTTTTAGTTGATACGCTAGCAAAGCAAATGAGCTTTCAAACTAACTTTTATGGAGAGTTTGATCCTGGCTCAGGACGAACGCTGGCGGCATGCCTAATACATGCAAGT
>NZ_JBBOPI010000001.1:3182500-3342500 GCF_038003525.1 Solibacillus sp. FSL H8-0538
TATAAAAAAAGTTCGAAGCGTTATTAAAACCGCCTCGAACACTATACTACAAGCCATATTCGCTTTCAACGAATTGTTTATCCACACAATAATGACGATGAAATACCGATTCATTTTTAGCAATTACAGGTTCCATAATTATATATCCTTTATCTATTAAGTACTCCACGAAAACTTCAAGGTCTACTGAGTAATAGCTTAGTTCAGGATGATCATGTAATTCTTGAATTGTCCAAGTCGACTGTCCTAACATCGTCTCGAGAATATGTTGCGCGCCATCATGTGTTCTTGAGTTGATTAAAAACTCATTTGCTAGGAAAAGTAGTTCTAAACGCTTTTCTAAACTTTCATTACTCATAATCAATTCTTCATATAGTTTATAGATAGCTGGTTCAATTTTTTTCACTTGCGCCCATACAGTAACTTCGGGATATAAACCGCTATCTATAATAGAAAGACGTCCTAAATGATGTAAGGAAGCCACGACATGATTATACGCATCCAAATGATGGCCGTTTTCGAATAGCTCTTTTCCTTCTAAGTAACGTCGAATTAGCTTCGAGTATTGAATCCCTGTTTTTAGCTTCCGTCCGAAAAACGGGAACTCTTGTAATTCAGAACGTAGCTTAAATAAAAATTCATTGCGGTCAAACATGATTTTACCGTAGAAAATCCAATCCACAAGGCGTTTATTGGAACCGATGAAGATCCATTTACGTAAACGTTCCTCTGTCAAAATGTGCATGACCATCTTTGAATCACCGTACATGTAGTGCTTCGAATAGATTGGGTGTTCCGCATCTTTTACTACTATAAGAAGAACAGCATCAAACGTATCTGTTATATTTGCAGCGTCTTCTCTTTTATTTATTAAAATTACACCTAATGTATCCGGTTGGCTCGCGCGTTCCTGATAAATAGGGCGCAAAATGTGTTCCATAAAAAGTCCTCCTAAAAATATAACATCTGTTGTATGTTGTTTCGACAACCTACATAAGAATCCCTTTAAATAGATTATAATTCTAAAATAAATTCAATTTATGTTATAGTAGATTGTATATTGGGGGGGCAAACTAAATGAAAAAATATAAAAATAAAATAAATAAAATCCGTTCATTTGCACTAGCGCTTATCTTTTTCGGTTTCGTCATTATGTATGGCGCCATCTTCTTTAGAGAGAATCAAATTTTAGTCTTAATCTTCATGACGGTCGGTTTACTTTGTATTATTGGTAGTACAGCGGTTTACGGATGGATTGGCTTACTTTCTACAAAAGCCGTTCAAGTCGTATGCCCGAACTGTGAAAAATGGACAAAAGTACTAGGCCGCGTGGATATGTGCATGTACTGTAACGAACCACTTACATTAGATGCTTCACTTGAAGGCAAAGAGTTCGATCAATCATACAATACTAAAAAACAATAACTCAATGACGTCACTAAGTTCTCTTAGTTGGCGTCTTTTTTGATTGTATACGTCTCTCTCAAAAATTAGGGGAGATGACATCCTATATTATGTAGATACGCAAGTTCTCTTTTTTATCCACTAAAAAACCTAGCAACATAATTGTTACTAGGTTCATTTATTATAACGCTTTTTCCTCTTCGCCCTTTAGGCAATCCGGACAAGTTCCATATACTTCTAGACGGTGAGAATTTACTTGGAAGCCTGTTACATGTGATGCAAACTGCTCCACTTCGTTTAAGCCTGGGTAATGGAAGTCGACAATTTTACCGCAACATTCGCAAATCATATGGTAGTGATCGCCTGTTACGAAATCAAATCGACTTGCAGAATCTCCGTAAGTTAATTCCTTGACTAAGCCTACTTCTCGGAATACACGTAAATTGTTATAAACCGTTGCTACGCTCATATTAGGGAATTTGTGTTCCAGCGCTTTATATATATCATCAGCTGAAGGATGAATCATACAATGAATTAAATATTCTAAAATCGCATGACGCTGCGGAGTAATTCTTACACCAGTAGTCTTTAACGTGTCTAGCGCATCCTTTAAATGCATTTCAGACATCGTCATGCACCTCTTTTCATACATATTATTAATTTATAATTGTTACAAATAGTGTATCGAATTTATCCACAGCTTGTCAACAATTGCTTGTTCGATAAGGAGATAATTTAGAAACATTAATTTTTTATATAGGCTAATTGAAAATACCTACTAGAAATCACTTATGCGAGAGTGAATTTTCTCAATTAGTAACCGCGGAGCAAGTTTACTTTATTTTCTAAATCATGTTCACCTTGTAGCCATTTGTGTAAGCTTGGCTTGAAAATTTCAAGACTGCGCTCCACGTATCGCGAAGAATGACTCGAAAAATGGGGGGAAAGTGTCACATTATCTTGCTTCCATAACAGACTATCTGATGGTAGCGGCTCTATTTCATACACATCTAATACTGCATGCGCAATTAGCTTTTCTTCCATTACTTGAATAAGCACATCTGTAGCAACAACATCGCCACGACCGAAATTCATAAAAATTGCCGATTCCTTCATTAATTCAAAATGCTCATAACCGAGCAAATGTTTCGTATACTTTGTTGACGGTAGCATCGAAATAACAATGTCCGCCTTTGGTAAATGCTGAACAACATCGCCAAGGAAATGCGTTTCATTCATAAATGGCGCGTCCTCGCCACTCCGATTACAACCAATCGTGTATACATCGAACGCTTGTAATATACGGCCAATTTCAGAACCAATTGCCCCAGGTCCTATAATTAAAGCCGTACTTCCATTTAGTTCAGAAAGATGTGCCTTCTTATTCCATTCACCCTTTTTCTGTTGCTCATAAATAAACGGCAAGGCACGTTTCAATGCTAAAATATGCGCCAAAATAGATTCAGTCATTGGTTTTTTATGAATACCACGCACATTCGAAACAAAAATACCACGTTTAGCAATTGCTTCAGTAGGCATTTTTTCAACGCCGGCCGATGCGACAAAAATCCACTCCAGCTTTTCAGCTATCGCTATATGTTCTTCCGTTAAATCTTCCCCATATGTAACGAGAACTTCAGCCTGGGCTAACTCTTCATTGCGTAACCGTGCATCAAATACAAATTCAACTTGTGGAAACTCTTCTACTAGCCGCTGACTTAAATCCTTCCTCGGTTCGAACGTAAAATACACTCTCATCATACTTACTCCCCTTTTCATTAGAAAGACACATCTCGAGCCAACATGGACGAGGTGAATTTCTTTTTTAGGTAGATAAGAAACTTATGCTTGCTTATCTACTAAAAATGATAATACTTGTTCAATGTGGTTTTTCACTTTCACCTTGCGCCATTCTTTCACAACTACGCCTTCTTCGTTAATTAGGAACGTCGAGCGCTCGATGCCCATATATTCCTTCCCATACATTTTCTTCAGCACCCATACACCGTAGCTTTCTGCAACCGCATGATCCTCATCAACTAACAGTGAAAACGGCAAGCCATGTTTTTCAATAAATTTCGTATGTTTCTTTTCATCATCCATGCTTATTCCTAGAATCACTGCATTTAATCGTGAAAAATCTTCATGTGCATCACGGAAATCGCATGCTTCTGTCGTACAGCCAGGTGTCATGTCTTTTGGATAAAAATAGAGCACAACGTTTTTTCCTTTGAAGTCCTTTAAGTTTACCATTTTGCCTGCTTCATTTATTAAAGAAAATTGCGGCGCTAACTGATTTATTAAATTCACCAACAAAATCCCTCCTTACTTTTTCTCTATCGTACCGAACTCGGCCTCACGTTTCAATTTCTTTGGCGTAAAAATGCATTTAAGACTACAATAGAAGGGAACTATTTAATTGGAGGCAAAAAATAATGAATCATATAAAATCAGAACTACTTCATAAAGAAGCACTTGAACATATTGTCGGTGGTGTAAATAGCCCGTCTCGTTCATATAAAGCAGTAGGTGGTGGTGCGCCCGTTGCAATGGCACGCGGAAAAGGATCTTACTTTTGGGATGTTGATGGCAACCGTTATATTGACTACTTAGCTGCATATGGTCCAATCGTTACAGGTCATGGTCACCCTCATATCGCAAAAGCAATCGCACACGCAGCTGAGACAGGTGTACTTTTCGGAACACCAACTGAGTATGAAGTGACATTTGCAAAAATGTTAAAAGAAGCAATTCCTACATTAGATAAAGTACGCTTTAATAACTCTGGTACAGAAGCCGTAATGACAACAGTTCGTATCGCTCGTGCTTTCACTGGACGCACAAAAATCATTAAATTCGCCGGTTGCTACCACGGCCACTTCGACCAAGTTTTAGTAGCGGCCGGTTCTGGTCCAGCAACGCTTGGTTCTCCTGACTCAGCTGGTGTACCAGAATCAGTAGCTACAGAAGTTATTACAGTACCGTTCAATGATCCAGAGGCATTCACATTGGCAATGAAACGTTGGGGCAATTTAGTCGCTGGTATTTTAATCGAGCCAATCGTTGGGAACTTCGGTATTGTTGAACCAAAACCAGGTTTCCTTGAGCATGTACATACACTAGCACAAGAGCACGGCGCCTTAACAATTCATGATGAAGTTATTACTGCATTCCGCTTCCACTATGGTTCAGCTCATACAATGCTTGGGTTAAAACCAGATTTAGTCGCTATGGGCAAAGTAATCGGTGGTGGTTTACCAATTGGTGCTTACGGCGGGCGTAAAGAAGTAATGGAAACGGTTGCCCCACTTGGACCAGCTTATCAAGCGGGAACAATGGCGGGTAATCCAGCGTCAATGTTAGCTGGTATTGCCTGTCTTGAAGTATTAAAACAAGAAGGCATTTATGAAGAGATGGACCGTCTAGGAGAAATTCTTGAAAAAGGCATTTTAGAAGCTGCCGCTAAACATAACGTGACGATTACTGTTAATCGTCTTAAAGGTGCTTTAACAATTTATTTCACTGATGAAATTGTAGAAAACTATGACCAAGCTGAAAAATCTGATGGTGAAATTTTCGGCCGTTTCTTTAAATTAATGCTGTCAAAAGGCATTAACTTAGCACCATCAAAGTACGAGGCTTGGTTCTTAACAACTGAGCATTCAGAAGAAGATATTATCGAAACAATTGCTGCTGTTGACTTTGCATTTTCACAATTGTAAAAATTAGAGAAGCTTCCGTTGACCACAGTGACAAACTTCGGTAAAGTATGTACTTCTAATACGAATAGAAAGAGAGGACTTAATTTTCTATGAAATTAGGTGCCCGCGTTTTAAAAACTGGTGTTGCAATTGTTTTTGCGTTATTTCTAGCAGAGCTACTTCAAGTACCTTCGCCAGTTTTCGCAGGAATCGCCGCAATCTTTGCGATTCAGCCTTCCATTTATCGTTCTTATTTATCAATTCTTGAACAAGTTCAAGGTAATCTAATAGGAGCGACGATTGCCGTTATTTTCGGCATCATATTTGGTCATCATATTGTAGCGATTGGTTTAGCTGCCATTATCGTAATTGGCATCATGATGAAATTCAATTTAGAAAAATCTATTTCCCTTGCACTTGTAACGGTTGTTGCCGTGATGGAAGTACAAGGTGATGAATTTATTATGTTTGGCCTAATCCGTTTTGGTACGGTCATGCTCGGGGTATTTGCCGCATTTATTGTCAACTTAGTATTTTTACCACCACGTTATGAGGTAAAACTATTCACAATGATTAACTCACTACAGGATGATATTATTCGTTGGACTCGACTAGCTGTACGTCAAGCGAGTGAGCATACATCAACAAAAATGGCTTTAACAAAATTAAACTCTCGCAAACTAGAATTAAATACGATGTATGATTTTTACAAAGAGGAACGTAGCTATTTTAAAAACCAAAAGTATGTGAAAGCACGTAAACTCGTTATCTATCGTCAAATGATCTTAACATCGAAAAAAAGTTTGGAACTGTTGCAACGTCTTCACAAGCACGAGAATGAGTTAGGCAACTTACCTGAGAATTTTCAATTAATGATTCAGGAACGTCTTGATTTCTTACTCACATACCATGAGCAATTGCTACTTAAATATACAGGGAAGCTTCGTCCGGAGCATTCGAAATGGACGAGACACGAGGAGTATTTACAAGGTAGCGAGTTAATGGAAATTTTCATTAAACAAATTGCGATTGCACAAGCAGATGAAGATACGGAACAACAATTTTCAAACTATCATCTTC
The DNA here is from genome assembly GCF_038003525.1 of Solibacillus sp. FSL H8-0538. Classification (NCBI taxonomy): domain Bacteria; kingdom Bacillati; phylum Bacillota; class Bacilli; order Caryophanales; family Caryophanaceae; genus Solibacillus; species Solibacillus sp. FSL H8-0538. The sequence goes on from NZ_JBBOPI010000001.1 coordinate 3,188,686, forward strand.
TGTACATTTTATCTCGTATTTTAGATTACGAAGAAAACCTTGAGCATTTAGATACGCTGATCGTTTCCTATCGTAGCTATCATAGCAATGAAAAAAACAACGACTTAGAAGCTGAATTTTATTAATTGAAAAGGTTGGAGAAATGCGGAAGCCCGCAATTCCCCAACCTTTTAGTTTTTCATTTTCGGATCTAGCGCATCTCGCAGTCCATCGCCCATTAAGTTAAACCCAACGACAGTGAGCATAATTGAAAGTCCCGGAAAAATCATTGCCCAAGGTGCATTCATTAAAAACATCCGCGCATCCGCAAGCATTTTCCCCCATTCCGGCTGCGGTGCCTCAGCTCCTAAGCCTAAGAACCCAAGCGCAGCTGCCTCAATAATCGCCGTTGCAATCGCCAGTGTTCCTTGTACGATAACTGGGGTCATGGAATTCGGTAAAATATGTCGCCATAATATGCGCGAGTTTTTCATCCCAATAGCTCGTGCAGCATGAATGTATTCTTCCTCTTTAATCGTCAGAACACGTGACCTAATTAATCTACCGAAATTTGGTACGTTAATAATAGCAATCGCAATTAACGCATTGCGCAAAGAAGGTCCTAAAATCGAAACAACTGCAATGGCTAATAAAATACTTGGAAATGCTAGCATAATATCAAAAATACGTGAGATGATTGTATCTACCCAACGACCATAATAGCCTGCAATAATTCCCAAAAAGCTGCCTACAACTGAGGACATTAAGACGGCCGTTAAGCCCACCGTTAGTGAAATTCGTGCTCCGTGCAAAATACGTGAAAAAATATCACGACCTAAATCATCTGTACCAAACCAAAATTCACCAGACGGGGGCTGCAGACGCATGCTTAAATTTTGGTCGTTTATGCCTTGTGGTGCAATAAACGGACCAATAATAGCTAGTAATACAAAGAATGCAACAATCGCTGTTCCCACTAGTGCCGATTTACTTTTTTTGAAGCTTCGCCATGCTTCCTTCCATGGACCAGCTGTTTGATCCCGATCAGGCACATTTTTTAGTACATTCGGTACAATTTCAGACATAGTGCACGCCCCCTCCCTAGTTGTATTTAATCCTTGAATCAATAACTGTATATAAAAGATCAACAATTAAATTAATCATCACAAATAAGAATGCCACGATTAAAATACCTGACTGTATAACCGGGTAATCACGGTAACCTATCGCCTCGTAAATATAACGTCCAATGCCAGGCCAGCTAAAAATTGTTTCTGTTAAGATTGCACCACCAAGTAGCAACCCAGTTTGTAAACCAATAATCGTCAGTACAGGAATGAACGCATTTTTTAGTGCATGCTTATAAATGACGATTAACATTTTCTGCCCCTTCGCTCGTGCAGTTCGTACATAATCCGAACGCATTACTTCAAGCATTGATGCTCTCGTCATACGAGCAATAATGGCTGTAGGAATTGTCGCAAGCGCAAGCCCTGGCAATATTAAATGTTTTACTACAATTAAAAACTGATCAAATCTTCCCTGTAGTAAAGTATCAATTAAATATAAGTGCGTAATGGCCGCTACTGGATCTCGTACTTCTTCTCGTCCCGACGTTGGAAGCCATCCTAAATTAATACTGAAAATCCATTGTTCCATTAATCCAAGCCAGAAGATTGGCATGGATACACCAATAAGTGCTACGATCATCGCAATATAATCGAACCATGAATTTTGGAACCAGGCTGAAATAATGCCTGCGTTCATGCCAATAATGACTGCAATGATCATCGCAAAAATTGCAAGCTCAAACGTTGCAGCTAAATATGGCCAAACCTCTGATATTATTGGCTGTCTCGTTCGAAGTGAATCTCCTAAATCACCAGTCAAAATCCCTTTTAAATAATCAAAGTACTGCACATACCACGGATTATTTAAGCCAAGCTTATCCCGCAATGCAGCAATTGCTTCTGCCGTTGCCTGCTGACCTAAAATGACCTGCGCTGGATCTCCTGGTATCGCACGAATAATAAGGAACACAATAAACGTCATCCCCAGCAATACTGGAATTAAATGCAATAGGCGTTTCCCTATGTAGTGAAGCATCTCCTTCACCCCTTCATCAAATTCATGTTGAATTTAGAAAAAAGGAGAGGCCATTCACCTCCCCTTTCACCAATCAAAGCCTCAATTCAGATAGTGCCTTAACACCCACTGAATATTGTAAAGCTACTCAATTGAAACATTGTCTAATTTATCTGAGCCTGTTGGATGTGGTAAGAAACCTTTTACTCCCGCTTTTGCAGCAAGTAATGGTGTTGAGTGTGCAAGTGGAACCCACGGCGCATCCTCATGAATAATTACTTGTGCTTGTTTGTAAAGGTCAATACGTTTGTTTTCGTCCACTTCAGATTGAGCAGCGATTAATAAATCATGCACTTCATCATTTGAGTAGTACGCGTAGTTGTTACTGCCGATATTATCTTTATCCAGCAATGTGTAGATAAAATTATCCGCATCTCCATTATCACCTGTCCAACCTAGCATGAATGCATCGGCTTCACCGTTTTTCGCTTTCTCTAAGTAAGTTGCCCACTCAAATGTTACGATTTCCGATGGAATTCCAACGTCTGCTAAGTTTTTCTGGATAACTTCAGCAACCTTTGCACCGTCTGGCATATAAGGACGTGGTACCGGCATTGCCCATAGCTCGATTTCCTTACCGTCATAGCCAGCCTCTGCAAGTAATGCTTTTGCTTTTTCTGGGTCATATGCATAGCCTTCAATATCGTCGTTATAGCCACTAATTGAAGGAGGCATTGGGTTTTTCGCTACTTGTGCACGTCCTTCAAAGAATGCATCAACAATTGCTTGCTGATCAATTGCATAATTCACCGCTTGTCGTACTAAGACATTATCAAATGGTGGACGAGTATTCGTTAACCCAAGGTAACCAATATTCATCGATGGACGTTCGATTAACTGAAGCGCTGAGTTCCCTTCAATTGTTGCACCATCTGAAGGGTTAATACCGTCCGCTAAATCAATTTCATTTGCAGTGAGTGCATTAAGACGTGCGGAGTTATCTGGAATTGATCGGAATATAACTTTATCTAGCTTTGGTAATCCTGCTTGCCAATAGCCATCAAATTTTTCAATTGTGATTGAATCATTACGCTTCCAATCTACAAATTTGAATGGACCTGTCCCTACTGGATTATCACCAAATTTGTCGCCTGCCGCTTCAAATGCAGTTGGCGATGCGATACCGAACGGGCTCATCGCAATATTTTTTAAGAACGGAGCTTGTGGGCGAGATAGCGTGAAGATAACCTTGTGATCGCCGTCTGCTACAACATCCGTGATAACATCCGCTCCTTCAGCTTTAAACATTGAATTGAAATAATAGAAATCTTCTTCTGTTCCAGCTTTCCAGCGGTTAATATTTTTCACAACTGCCTCAGCATTGAAGTCTGTGCCATCATGGAATTGAATACCTTCTTCTAAATAGAAAGTGTATGTTAAACCATCTTCACTTACTTCCCAATCTTTTGCCAAACCAGGATTAATTGTTGTATCTTGTTCACCAAAATTTAGCAATGTTTCAAATAAGTTTTGAGTTACTTTAAATGACTCGCCATCTGTTACAATTGCTGGATCTAACGACACTGAATCTCCACCGCGTCCGAATACTAAAACCTGAGGCGGCGCAGCCTTTTCTTCAGTTGTTGTTTCTGAAGTTGGAGCCGTCGTTGTACTTGTCTCCTCTTTCTCTGTATCCGAGCCACAAGCTGCTAATACCATAGATAGAGCTAATAATAAAAATAGCCCAAATGACCAAAACTTCTTGTTTTTCAATTTGAAAACCTCCCTAGATATCTATTATCATTGCTGCGTTTCACTATATAGATGACACGCAACAGAATGACCAGGTTTAACTTGCAAAAATTGCGGTACTATCTTGCTGCAAATATCCATCGCAAATGGACAGCGTGTATGAAAAGTACAACCTGCCGGAGGACTGGACGGGCTCGGAATATCACCCGTTAATAAAATTTGTGTGCGCTCAAATAGAGGGTCCGGAATGGGTACCGCGGATAACAATGCCTGCGAATATGGATGCAATGGCTGTTCATATAACAATTCACTTTCTGCTAGCTCTACCATGCGCCCAAGATACATAACACCTACTCGGTCACTGATATGGCGGACAACCCCTAAATCATGCGCAATAAAAATATAGGTAAGGTTTAAATCATCCTGTAGCCTTTGCATTAAATTCAATACTTGAGCCTGAATTGAAACATCAAGTGCAGACACTGGTTCATCCGCAATAATGAGCTTTGGATTCGTCATGAGCGCTCGGGCAATTCCTATACGTTGGCGCTGGCCACCACTAAATTGGTGTGGATAGCGTTTTGCATGATAGGCACTCAGCCCAACAATTTCCAAGTATTCGATTACCTTTTTTTTGCGCTCTTCCGCACGACCAATACCATGAACAATGAGTGGCTCCTCTAATATCTTTTCTACTGTATGCCTTGGGTTTAGTGAGGCATACGGATCCTGGAACACCATTTGAATTTCACGACGAGCTTTTCGCATCTCTTCAGGAGATAGATTTGTTAACTCCACACCGTCAAACGTAACCTTACCTTCAGTAGGCTCATATAGACGCATAATAACGCGCCCAGTAGTAGACTTACCGCACCCTGACTCTCCTACAATGCCTAGTGTTTCCCCTTCAAACAAGTCAAAGGAAATATCATCAACTGCCTTTACATCCCCAGTATGACGACCAAACATCCCAGTACGAATCGGAAAATACTTTTTCAAATTTTCAACTTTCAACAGTACTTTCGACAAGACTAATCCCCTCCTTCTCATCTAGTAAAAAGCATCTAGCTTCATGCGAATCGGACTTTTTGTAGAGAGATGGGTTTTCTATTGTGCAGCGTTCTGTCACAAACTCACAACGCGGTGCAAAACGACACCCGATATTAATCGAGCCTGGTTTTGGTACATTACCCGGAATAGAATACAATGTATCTTTTTTATACCGCATATCAGGCACAGATTGAATGAGCCCCTTTGTATATGGATGCTGAGGATTTTGAAAAATATCGACAACCGGCGCTTCCTCAACAATTTGCCCCGCATACATGACGATGACACGCTCACAAGTTTCTGCAACAACGCCTAAGTCATGGGTAATTAATAAAATTGCTGTATTTAAACGTGCATTTAATTCCTTCATTAGTTTTAAAATTTGCGCTTGAATCGTTACATCCAGCGCAGTTGTTGGCTCATCAGCAATCAATACTTTAGGATCACAAACAAGTGCCATTGCAATCATGACGCGTTGTCTCATGCCACCGGATAATTGATGCGGATAATCTTTAATAAGTTCTTCAGCACGTGGTAGTCCAACGAGCTTCATAATTTCGATTGCCTTTGCGTTAACCTGCTTTTTAGACCACTTTTTGTTATGTATTAAAATCGCCTCTGTCAGCTGGTTACCAATTGTAAATAATGGATTTAAGGAGGTCATAGGCTCTTGGAAAATCATCGCTACATCCTTGCCCCGAATCGAACGCATTTGCTTGTCAGACAAAGTGGTTAAGTCTTTGCCGTTAAGCAAAATTTCACCAGAAGTAATTTTACCTGGCGGACTTGGTACTAGCCCCATGATTGAAAGTGAGGTAACACTTTTTCCACAGCCAGATTCACCAACGATAGCCAGTACTTCCCCTTCATGAATAGCAAAACTAATATGATCAACGGCAGCAATATTACCATCGTCCGTAAAAAAAGTCGTTTCTAAATCCTTCACTTCAAGAATGACGTTTCGACTCATGTAGCTTCCTCCCTTTTTCTGAAAATTAAAGTGGAATTTTTTTCTATAATATACTAATTCGAACTATTATTCAATTATTCTACTTTACGATAATGTATTTTATCTTTGTAAATATACATTAATTCTCTTTTAACCACATTTCTCTAAGTAGACTTACTATTAAGAAAAATGAGTATTAGAAAGATATCAAAAAAAGCTGACTCCCGTGTTCATACCGAAGTCAGCTCTTACAAGATTTTATTTTATTTTATTTATTAGAAAAGGAAGCTCCCCTCCCCTTATAATATTGCACTAAAAAGTTGCGTGAAGAGGGTATTAGGTCGATCGCTATATCTGCGTGACCTTGGTATACTATTTTCCTTCAAAGTAAAAAGCTGCCTAGCACCATTTTCGAAAAAATGGCTAGGCAGCTTTCTAATCTAATTTTTGAACTTGGAATAAATTATTATATACGCCTTTTTTACTCATCAATACTTCGTGGTTCCCTTGTTCAACAAGTTCTCCATGATCAATAACGAAAATTGTATCTGCATGTGTAATTGTAGAGAGGCGGTGCGCAATTACTATCGTTGTACGGTCATGCGCTAAGCGTTCCAGTGAGTCTTGGATGAGTGCTTCACTTTCTAAATCCAGTGCTGACGTTGCTTCATCAAGTACAAGAATCGGAGGGTTTTTTAGGAACACACGTGCAATTGCCACACGCTGCTTTTGACCACCCGATAATTTCACGCCTCGCTCGCCAACTTTTGTATTATAGCCTTCCGGTAATCCCATTATGAATTCGTGAGCATTCGCAGCCATTGCTGCTGCAATCACTTCTTCATCTGTTGCATCCGGCTTACCCATTAAGATATTTTGTTTCACCGAATCACTAAATAATATATTGTCTTGTAATACAATTCCTATTTGTGAGCGTAATGATCGTAATGTAGCATCCTTCACATTAACATCATCGATTTTCACAGCCCCTTCTGTCGCATCATAAAAGCGCGGGATTAAGCTGACGATTGTTGATTTACCACCACCGCTCATGCCAACAAAGGCCACAGTTTCGCCGGGATTAATCGTGAAATTGATATTATTTAATATTGTTTTACCATCTGCCTCGTATTTAAATGAAACGTTGTCAAACTGTAACTTCCCGCGAGATGTAGCAAGCTCAGTCGCACCTTTTTTATTTTGCACGTCGTATTTTTCATCCATAAGTTCAAACATACGATCCATCGACGCAATCGATTGTGTAAGTGATGTCGACGAACTGACTAAACGGCGTAGTGGCCCATATAATCGGTCAATATAGGCAATAAACGCCACCATTGTCCCAACTGTTAAATGATCATGAATGACTTGATACCCTGCATAACCAATAACAAGCAGTGGTGCCACATCTGTAATTGTATTCACAACAGCAAACGACTTGGCATTCCAGCGTGTATGATCTAATGCGGCTTTTTTAAATTCACCATTTGTATCATCAAAGATTTTTTGCTCATGATTTTCTAATGTAAAACTTTTAATAATGCTCATACCGGCAACACGTTCATGCAAGTAGCTCTGCACACCTGCAAGTGCCTGTGAGCGTTTACGTGTTAAAGCGCGTAATTTTCCAAAGAAGAACTTCACACTAAAGGCATAGAAAGGGAAGGCAAGAAGCGCCACAACAGTCAGCTTTACATCCATTACGAGCATAATCACTATCGCAATTAAAATTGTCGCAAGATCTAGCCACAAGTTCATAAGCCCTGTCATAATAAAGTTTTTTGTCTGCTCAACGTCATTAATAACTCGTGAAATCACTTCACCAGCACGCGTATTTGAGTAATACTTTAAACTTAACTTTTGTAAATGCCCATATAATTCTTTACGGATATCAAAAAGCACTTTATTACTAACATCCTGTGCAAAATATTGTCGGTAATATTCAATTGGCGGACGGATAATAAAGAACACAATAATTGTCCCACCTAGCCAATAAAATAACTGCTCCGTTTGCTCTGCTGTCGTCATCGTTTCAGAGCCGATAATGGAGTCAATAACAATTTTTATTAAATACGGTGTAAAAAGAGGAATGGCAAATTTTAATATACCAATGGCAATCGTTAAAAATAATTCCCATTTATAGGGCTTAACGAATCGCATATACCTTTTCATACTACTCAAAATTACTTCACTTCCTTACATCATAATAGGTTAGAAAGTTATGCTTTCTTAACCGCTAAGTCAAAAGTTTACCTAAATATCAATTATATAGTACTCACCACTTGTTTTCATGAATAAAGCCTACTAGACATATGCTAGTAGGCTTCTCCCATTTTTATTCTGGATTTGTATCAGCTTGGATATCACGATTTAACTCATATCGGTTTGTCCATACTTCGATAAAATCTGGCGCAAATGGTCCTCGTCTTTGTTGAATCCAGCTAATTAGTATGGTTAAATTACGTTTTAAAATTTTATCAATTACTTCAGGGTAACCCATTTCCTTTTTATGCAGCTCGTACTCGTCTTCATCTAGAAGTGCATAGGTCATATCCGGGAACACCTTCACATCTAAATCATAATCTATATACTTGATTGAATTATTATCATAAACGAATGGTGAACTAACATTGCAGTAATAATACACACCGTCTTCACGCAACATACAAATAATATTAAACCAGTGCTCCGAGTGGAAGTAACAAATCGACGGCTCTCGGGTTAACCAAGTCCGACCATCCGATTCTATTACTAGGGTTTTTTCATTCGCACCAATCACGACATTTTTAGTTCCTTTTAAAACCATTGTTTCTTGCCAGACACGGTGGATACGACCATTGTGCTTGTAGCTATGTATTTGAATCGTTTCTCCTTCTACTGGTAATGCCATTTTGAAGCCCACCTTTTCGTCTAAGCTATATAATCTACAGTCTTTATTGTATTATAGCAATGCTTAAAGAAAACTTGTAGTTAGAAACGCATAATTTTCGCAACAAAGTAAAAATAAGACCATCTAATTAACGTTTAATGAGTATTTCCATAATAAAGAAAAAGGGGCATCCGACTAATCGGATGCTTCCTTTTTGTTAGGGAATTCACATTGGCAAACCAAAATACTTAGAATTCGTTATTTTGGTTATTGTTATTGCGTTGTTGGTTTTTCTGGTTTTGCTGGTTTTGCTTTAACTTGTTAAATTCTTGCTCAGCACCAAATTCCTCGTTTTGATGATTTTTCTGTTGTTGATTTTTTTCTTGATTGTTGCTTGGATTGTTGTTTTGATTGTTGTTCTTTCGCTTCATAATGAATTCACCTCCGTGGTCATTATTGTGGTCGGAAGCTGTTCACTTTATGCGGATAAATTAAATAATTATTTCAGCTTGTCCCAAATTTTCAGCATCGGTACTGGCATCGGGAGTTCAGCAATTTCTGCTTTCGAGAAAAAACGCGCATTGTCCGGTAGTTGACTAACCGCGATTAGATCAACTAAATGACTTTCAACTTGCCAAGTTAAATGAGAAAAAACATGCATAAATTTTAAGACTGGCACGGAAAATAAATCGACAGTCAATTGATAATTTTGTGCGAGTGTCTTTAATGTTTCACCTTGTCGCTCTACCATTGGGAACTGCCACATATTCGCAAGTAAACCCTCTTCCGGACGTTTTTCCAATAAAAAACGTCCTTCTCGGTCGCGTACAACAAATACGTCAAAATCAATATTTTTCGACTTTGTTTTTTTCGTCTTTACTGGTAGGCTGGCTGGATTTCCTTCCTGAAATGCTGTGCAATAATCACGCACTGGGCACAGCAAGCATTTCGGTGAAGTCGGCGTACAAATAAGCGCACCTAGCTCCATTAACCCTTGATTAAAGGAAGATGTATTTTCAGGATCGATTAGCATCATTACCGCATCTTCAAAGATTTTTTTCGTTTTTGGAAACGCGATATCGGCATCAATATTTAGGACGCGGCTTAGTACACGCATGACATTGCCGTCTACCGCATGCTCTGGCTTACCGTATGCAATACTTAAAATTGCACCCGCTGTATATGGACCGACACCTTTTAATTTTGAAATATCTGGACGGTTATCTGGTACGACACCATTATATGTTTCCACAACTTCTTTTACACCCGCTTGTAAATTGCGCGCACGCGAATAATATCCAAGCCCTTCCCACATTTTCAACAGCTCTTCCTGTGGTGCATAGGCAAGACTTTCAGCTGTCGGGTACTTTTCCAAGAACCGATTATAATAAGGAATAACCGTATCAACACGCGTCTGCTGCAGCATGACTTCAGAAACCCAAATTTTATAAGGCTCCTTCGTATGTCTCCATGGTAAATCTCGTTTTTCTTCATTAAACCATTCGACTAAACCTTGTCGAAATTGTTTCGTATATTGATATTCCACTGCAACCTCCAAAGAATTTCGATTTTATTTACTGTAAATAGGGTATATTATAAAGATAAATAATATGTTAATTATTTCCGTTCAAAACGGTTCCATTAACGAGGGGATGATTATATTGGATTCAGGCACACATTTCGTTATGGGAATTGCTTTAGGTGGCATAGCGTTGGCAGATCCAGTTGTGGCAAGCCATCCGATGACGTTTACCGCCGTTATGGCTGGTGCAATACTCGGCTCACAAGCTCCAGATGTGGATACGATTTTAAAGCTTCGTAACAATGCCGTCTACATTCGTCATCATCGTGGGATTACACACTCAATTCCTGCCGTTCTATTATGGCCACTTGCAATTACGGCTATTTTATCGTTTATAGTGCCAAACGCCAACACTTTACACTTATGGCTATGGACACAGCTCGCCGTATTTTTGCACGTATTTGTCGATATTTTTAATGCTTACGGTACACAGGCACTGAGACCCTTTTCGAAAAAATGGGTTGCACTCGGTGTGATCAATACATTTGACCCGTTCATTTTCGGTATTCACTGTATTGGAATTTTATTATGGGTATTTGGTTCAAACCCTATTATCATGTTCAGTATTATTTACGTAATCATCACCGCCTACTATGTGCTACGCTTCGCTCTCCAAAAGGCGATTAAAAAAGCCGTACACCATGCCATTCAAGATGAAGATTTTGTTATGGTAGCACCGACAATCCGCTTCTTTTATTGGCGCATTGCAGCTAAATCAAAAACACATTACTATGTGGGCCGTGCGTATGGACGAACAATTAATATTTACGATAAATTTGAAATCGAGCCCTTACCAAAAACACCAATCGTTGAAAAGGCATTACAAGATTCCAATTTAGACGCGTTCATATCCTTTTCTCCGCTTTATCATTGGGAAATTTCTGAGCTCGAAAATGGATTAACCGAAGTACGCTTAATCGATTTACGCTACCGTAGTAATGACCGTTATCCATTCGTTGCGGTTGCGCATTTAAATGATAGTCTAGACATTATTACTTCGTACACAGGCTGGATTTTCAGCGAAGATAAACTGCAGAAAAAGCTACAAATTGGTGCTGGGAACGAATAAAACCGCCTCGGACTTGGATTTCTCCAAAGTTCCAAAGCGGTTCTTTTTATTGTAGTGTGTCTTCGCTAGTATCTAATAAATGTGCGTATTTCGGATTATTGCCTGCAAATAGATGCAATTTATCGCCATAGCTTGTAATAAGCTGGTACACAAGCTTTTCTGTATACTCAGCTCCGCGAAAATCATAACCCGCCTTTGCTGAAGTTGCTTCAAAGTCACTCCATAATAATTCAACCCAGACGCGTGCACGTCCTGTTGGCATATGCGGATTTTTCTCTAAAAGCTGTTGTGTTAACTTTAATATGCGTTGTTCCATCTGTTATTTACCTGCCTTCATCGGTGCTAAAATAGATACCGGTAGTGCCTCCTCGTAACGGTCACTGCCTAAACGGTGCCCCCATGCAAAACGCCCTTTCAATCGATCTACCTGAAAGAACTCTCCCGGTGCCCCGTCAATACGGTACATTTCGCCCGGAATAATTTGACTTAAATCTACTAAAAAAGCTGCCGCCATTAAAGCTTTACGCTCATAAACTGCAAACTCATTCACTATACCTAACTGTTCTGCCTTACGTGCCTTCTCTCTTAAATTGGCAATCTCTTGGCGTAGCTCTTGCTCTGTCATCGCTGCATAATTTTGCTCTGTCATTCTTCATTCTCCTTCTCTTCAATATAACGATTGATGACTTCTACTGGAAAGCCCTTTTGATAAAGTGCCTGCTTCGTTTTGTTGCGGCGCTCACTACCTACAAATTTTGCCGAATACTTGCGCCACACCTTATCCCCCTGGTTAGCAATCATATCCGTCCATTCATCATCTTCCCGTTCAAACTTAGTCTGCTCTAGTATTTCCTTTATTACTGTAAACGAATAGCCTTTACGCATCAAGACATCTTGAATTTTTTGCTTTACTTGCGAAGGAGTTTTGTTGTCACCAGCTCGAATTTGCTTTTCCGCTAGCTCCATCGCAACCTTTACTTGTTCCTCATGCGAAAAAGTACCAAGCACCTGCTCCTGTAATCCCCTATCAATGCCCTTCCTCATTAAATCTTGACGAATGGCACCTGGTCCTTTTTTGGCAGTGCGCTTTTTTGTTTCGAGAAGTGCTTTAGAATAGGTTTCATCATTTAAAAAACCGAGCCGTTCTAGCTTGCGAATGGCCTCTAACACAACAGCCTCCCCATGCCCTGCATCGTGTAGCTTTTTCTTTACTTCAAATTCACTACGCATTTGATAACTCAAAAAATGTAGTGCTTTATTAAATGCTTTCGCAATTTCATCTTCATAAGTGATTTCATCTACTTCAAATTGCTCTAGCACTTTCCCTTTCGTTAAGCCAAATTTAATCAGCGTACCTTCATCAACTGCAAAGGCATATTCTTCATTTAAATAAATATTATAACGTTCAGGATTATTTTTTTGACGACCAATTTTAGAAATAACAAGCATGAAACTCACTTCCTTTTGCCTTTTAGTATACATGTTTTTGCAAGACGTTTCATGTATGGATATAATAGGAAAAAGAGTCCGACACTAAAATTTAGGGGGCGTCCGCATGAAGATAGTGATTTCGGGTGGTTCAGGCTTTGTTGGCCAAAAACTACGTGAGCTTTTATGTGATAAAGGGCATGAAGTACTCATTTTAACGCGAGGAGAAGAGACGGTTAAGGACGGCATCCGCTATATTCGCTGGATGGATGGCACCAATCCTGAAGAGTCACTTGAAGGCAGTGATGCTTTCATTAATTTAGCTGGTGTTTCACTAAACGAGGGACGATGGACGGTGGATCGTAAAAAAGCAATTTATGAAAGTCGCATGGACACAACGAACGAAATATTTCGTATTTTCGAAAATCTTACGAAGCGCCCAACCGTTTTTATTAATGCAAGTGCGATTGGAATTTACCCAACGTCTACAACAAACGTTTACACAGAGCAGTCAGAAAACTATGCGACAGATTTCCTTGGCAGCGTCGTTACAGACTGGGAAGTAAATGCCGCACGTTCCGAAAAGCTAGGCATCCGCGTATGCTTGGCTCGCTTTGGCGTCATTCTAGGGAAAGAATCTGGTGCGCTTCCGTTAATCACGCTTCCGTATCAATTAGGTGTAGGAGGAACAATCGGATCTGGGGAACAGTGGCTAAGTTGGATTCATATTGATGATGTGGCGAATGCCATTTTATTTACGATTGAAAACGAAGAGCTTTCAGGACCGATAAACTTCACATCACCGAACGCCAAACGAATGAAGCAGTTTGGCAAAACGGTTGGACGTGCATTAAATCGTCCGCACTGGCTACCTGTACCGGGCTTTGCGTTGCAGTTGGCACTAGGCGAAAAGAGTATACTTGTATTAGAAGGTCAGTACGTTGTGCCTGAAAAACTACTTGCTACAGAATATCCATTTAAATTCATTTCCCTTGAAGATGCAATTATTGACTTGTATAACTCTTAACTGTTAGCGCAACCTACTGAAAAAGGAGGTTGCGTTTTTATGTACAAACATCATCTATACGGCGCAGTCATTATCCTATTTGCGCTTGTTTTATCAACGATTACTTATGCGCGCGCGGATGAATATCATTGGGGTTTTAAGCGTAGCACTGACGGCACACCCGCAGAGGCTGGCGCACAACTAGACGGAATGCTAAATCAATACGGCGCTATTTATAAGGGAAGTACGGATAACAAAATCGCCTATTTAACATTTGATAATGGTTACGAAAATGGCTTTACCGAAAGCATTTTAAATACCTTGAAGGATGAACAAGTTCCTGCTACCTTTTTCTTAACTGGGCATTATTTAACGAGCGCTACAGATCTCACAAAAAGGATGATTGCAGACGGTCATACTATCGGCAATCACTCATATGGGCATCCAAATATGGCCCGGTTATCTGACGCAGAAATAATCGCAGAGTGGAAGAAATTTGACGATAAGTTGCGAGAACTAACCGGTGTGGAGCGTACTTATTATGCCCGACCACCTGAAGGAATATTTAATGAGCGCTTGTTAAAAGTAGGCAATGACAATAGCTACCGGCATATTTTTTGGTCCGTTGCGTTTAAGGATTGGCTAAAGGATGAGCGCCGTGGTTATAAATATGCTTATGATGCCCTCATGCAGCAACTTCATCCCGGTGCTGTCATTTTAATGCATACGGTAGCACAGGATAATGCAGAGGCGCTGCCAAAATTTATTGCGGACGCAAAGGCAGCTGGCTACACATTTGGCTCGCTTGATGATTTAGTTATGGAATACGAAGGCGTTATGCTGCCTTAGTAAGAAATCTGCTTTCTTTCATTTCCTTGTCGCGTCCGTTATAATGATGGGATGACTAGAAAAGGTAATTCACGCCCGTTTACACTCGGAACGACCTTGAGGATGATGCGTGAATACTTAGACATTAGAAGGACGTGGAAAGCAATGAGTGAAGCAATAATGGAGCTTGGACAAAAGTTCCCATTAACAATTAAACGACTTGGTATTAACGGTGAAGGTGTTGGCTTTTATAAACGTAATGTTGTATTTGTCAAAGGTGCTTTACCTGGAGAAGAAGTAACCGTAAAACTGACAAACGTACAACGCAATTTTGCAGAGGCAGAAATTTTAAATATTCGTAAAGCTAGTGAATACCGTCAAGAAGCGCCTTGCCAAGTATACGATGAATGCGGAGGCTGCCAACTCCAACATATGACGTATGAAGGCCAGCTAAAAAACAAGCGCGACATCGTCATGCAAGCATTAGAAAAATACGCAAGCAATCTCGCACAATCAACAGAGGTGCGCCCAACTTTAGGTATGGACAATCCGTGGAACTACCGTAACAAATCGCAGTTCCAAGTACGTAAAGAAGGCAAACGCGTATACGCTGGTTTATTTTCAGAAGGCACCAACAAATTATTAAACATTAATGATTGCCTCGTTCAGCAACCTGTTACTACAAAAATCACAGTAGGTACACGTAAAGTATTACAAAAGCTAAACATTACAATTTATGATGGTAAAAACTTGAACGGCCTTGTTCGTACGATTGTTGTTCGTACAGGTATACGTACGGGTGAAACACAAGTTTGTTTAGTGACAACACGTAATGAGTTACCACATAAAGCAGAATTAATTGAACGCATTAAAAAAATTGACCCGTCGATCGTGTCGATTACCCAAAACATCAACCGCGATAAATCCTCACTAATTTTCGGTGAAGAAACAATTGTGTTAGATGGTAAAGAAACAATCCATGAAAAACTTGGCGAATTCGCATTTGACCTTTCAACGCGCGCATTCTTCCAACTAAACCCTGAGCAAACTGTTATTTTATACGATGAAATTAAAAAAGCAGCCGCGCTAACGGGCAAAGAAAACGTAGTGGATGCATACTGCGGTGTTGGGACAATCGGTATGTGGCTTGCAGAAGGTGCTCGCGAAGTTCGCGGGATGGACAATGTCGATGAAGCTATCGCTGATGCCAAAGTAAATGCTCGTACGAACGCTAACTTACAGCATGTGCGTTTCTTCCCAGGCTCTTCGGATAAATGGTTATTCCGTTGGAGCAAAGAAGATTATCGTCCAGATGTTATCGCAGTAGACCCACCGCGTACAGGTTTAGAGCCAGGCTTTATCAGAACGGTGCTAAAAATTAAACCAAAACGCTTCGTCTATACATCTTGTAACCCATCGACATTAGCGAAGGACTTACAAGAGCTATCGAAAATTTATGATGTCGAATATATTCAACCAGTGGACATGTTCCCACAGACGGCACATGTTGAAGCGGTAGCAAAATTAACATTAAAGAAGTAAATAACCTATAAAATCATTATTAGATTAACTTTAAGGCAGTACTCAAAATCCGAGTATTGCCTTTTTACTTTGTATTCTGAACCTGTAATTTTATTTAGAAATATTTTAATCATCATTTTAAATTTATGGTAAAATTCATAGCCTTTTAAAAACCTATCTGAGATTTCCATTACTAGATATAAACAGGTTTATTTGCCGAACGAATGGCCATCAATTTTTGAGAACACTCCATAATCCTATCTTCATTTTAAACACAAAGCTTATCGAAACAGTTACAAAATTTAAATAACGTAAATAATCATGCAAATAACGTGATTTAACGTATTTCCTATACAACATAATATTAAATAAGCGTAAAAACCAATTGGGATGCAGTTCAGCTTTGTCACATAATTATGTTTATGTTGTGTCTCAATTATGGCAAAGCAGCGATTTTATACTATGTAAATTACCATTCAAAAATAGAACCACCAAAAAATCCACGAGCAATGTGATAACCCGCTGTTAATTTCACTACGTCGACTGCCACATTGTTCATGTAGAAATCGCTACCTTACTTCAAATCAAATCAAATCAAGCAATTAGCATGGTTGCCTCCGTACAAATTAATACGAATAAACGAATGAAGTTTAACGGCTCCTATTTGTAAATATACTAGGCCATTTTCTCATCTCCACAAATTATTTATTGTTTAGTAGGCGTTCACCATCCCGTTTTTCCCTCCATATCCTATACAAAAAGGAAAAGAGTTGGATTATGGCAATTGAATTAACTGCTCTGCACTGGATATATATTGGATTTATTGTTTTAATCATTGGATTTATGATGAGAAGGCTAGATACAACAATTATTTGTATTTTGGGGATTTTCACGATTGCGGTTGTTGCCACAGGGGATCTTACTTCATCCATTAGTAGTATTTTTAACAGCTTTATTTATGCGATTTCCGAACTTTTGCCTACCATTCTAATCATATCAATTATTGTAGCGATGAGCCGTGTGCTAATGAAAACGGGGATTAATGAAGTAATGGTTGCTCCATTTACAAAAATCATTAAAAATCCAACACTTGCATATTGGACAATCGGAATTTTAATGATGGTCATTTCCTGGTTCTTTTGGCCATCACCATCTGTAGCATTATTAGGTGCGGTTTTGTTACCAGTGGCCATCCGAGCTGGGCTTCCTGCGCTAGGTGTTGCGATGGCGATGAATTTATTCGGGCATGGAATTGCTTTATCAAGTGATTTCGTTATTCAAGGTGCACCAAAACTGACAGCAGACGCCGCCGGAATTCCAGTAGGCGATGTCGTTGCAGCCAGTATACCACTTGTTATAACAATGGGGATTGTGACAACAGTTGTCGCTTTCTTCTTATTAAGACGTGATATGAAAAGAGGGACATTAGAGTTAATTGGAACGTATGACAATGGCCTCGATCAAGAAACAGCAGAAGATTTACTTACATCGTCGCAAAAGAAATTCTTTGCAATTTTCATTCCTATCGCCTTCTTATTAGATGTTGTCGCCATGGCTGTATTTAACCTACAGGGAGGGGACGCAACAGCCTTAGTAGGAGGCACTGCCGTATTTATTTTACTGCTACTCTGTATCATAGCTCATAAAAAGAAAGGGCTAGAACAGTCAACAAGTTATTTTATTCATGGTTTCCAATTCGGCTTCAAAGTGTTCGGTCCTGTTATTCCAATAGCCGCTTTCTTCTATCTAGGGGATTCTGGTTTCCAAACAATTATTGGTAATCATTTACCCGACATGTCTCACGGGATTGTCAATGATCTCGGTGTCGCATTAGCTGCGGTGGTACCATTAACCAAAGAAATTGCCGTTGTAACTCTTACAGGTGTAGGGGCTATCACGGGACTCGACGGCTCCGGATTTTCAGGCATTTCACTCGTTGGTTCAATCGGAAGTTTATTTGGTACTGCCATTGGAGAAGGAACCGCTACACTGACAGCACTTGGTCAAATCGCTGCTATTTGGGTTGGTGGCGGAACTTTAATTCCATGGGCGCTCATTCCAGCAGCTGCAATTTGTAACGTCAGTCCGTTTGAGCTTGCGCGGCGCAATTTACTGCCAGTCGTCATCGGGCTAGTAGTGACAACGATTGTTGCGATGTTTTTAATATAGGGAAAGAGTGCAAGGGCTGCAAATTTTTTAGCCTGCAATTTACTTGCAGTCCGTTAAAGCTATGTGAGAAATACAAGTGCGGTTTGTCTGACTTGTCAGAATCGATATACAACTTATTTTAAAATAAGCGCCAAAGAGGACTAATTTCCTTATTTGGCGCTTAGAAAGCCGCAACGGGAACTGTTATAAAGACTCAAAAGGATGGCATAAAAACTATGGTGACATATGTGGATAAGAATAATATTATAATAACATCCTATCCAACTAAAGGATCATCAGTGATTACGACAGTAAAAGAGAAAAAAAAGGAGTAATATATTATGAAAATAAAATTAGAGACTGATAAAGATATTTCCGACTTAACATTGGAAGAATTCGATAATTATTTTGTAGGGTTTTTAAACTTCTATGTAGAAGATGGTAATAATGAAATACTGCTTTTTTCAACAACTTTATATACTACTTTTCTAAATGAATTTAATGATATTTTAATTGATATGTATAAATCACCTGATTGTAAAAAAGAAATATCAACTATTGGTAATGCGAATCTTTATACGCTAAAAAGAAAAAGAGAAGTTTTGGAAATTACTGAATTTAATCAGGTTTCAGAAACGATAGATGGAGTTTATGAATTTAATTTCTTTGATTTTCTAGGGGAATATACAGAAAGGTTGGAACAGCATTTGATTTTCCTGCAAAATACGAACAGTAATATAGTTGAAGAATTTAAATTTAATTTATTAAAAAATGAACTGATCCAATTTAAACAGTTAGGGTTATAAAGAATGTCACAAAGCAGGATGTATTCTTCATTTAACTGCTTTGTGATTTTTTTATAAGAATTTCAGAAAATCTAAAATAGCTTCAATAATAAACAGACGACATTGAATTGTCTGTTCACATTATTACTAGATGTCTTACATAGGTGGAGGCACACTTATCCCATGGGCACTCATTCCAGCTGCAGCTATTTGTAACGTGAGTCCGTTCTAGCTCGCACGTAGAAACCTTCTTCCAGTTATAATCGGATTACTCGCAACAACAATCGTAGCCATATTTTTAATATAAGCTTTCTTAAACAAAAAGAAGACAACAAGCTTTTTTAATCGGAAAAGCGCCCCTTGAAAAGGAGGGCATTGAAAAACTTACATTTTAAAAATGACGAAGCTTTTGCAGTTAATAATAAGGCACTTTTTGTTCAACTTTGAACAGGAAGCGCCTTGTTTCTTTCTATATTCCTTTCTCTTTTTCATTTAGTAGCTTCAATTTAGAATACAAAAAAATCATCCTTTTTAAATGAGAGAATGACGCATTCATTCTTTACAGTTACAAGTTGATTGGAGTGGAGGCGACGACTTCTAGGGGATTAGCGAGCAGCTTGAGACCCTGGACTGAGCGCAGCGAGGGAAGCGGCTCAAGGCTCGCCCCCAAAAAAGCGTTCGCCGCAACGGAAATCAACGACATCGAAGAAAAAACCAGTTCTTAAACGATTTCTCGTTCAAGAACTGGCTAAACTACATTATAGACTTTTTCAGTGGCCCCTTGATAAGTCAGTAACCCATCCACATTATAAATCTAAAAGTTCTAGTATTTGTGAACTGATAAACTCCATACGTTCTTTAGGAACTTTTTTTTGTTTCTCTAAAAGTAAACTTTTATGTATAGAAGTTACTTCAGTCACATCAACTTCTACATCATATTTCCCTTTATTTATAAAAACAAATCCTGGCAGTTGATCCTGTATTAACTTGTTATACCATGGGGCATTTTTATTATTTCGTGAAATACTTAAGACGGGTACTACTTGGACGTATTCAAAATTTCTGTCCTTATTGAACGTATCATTTGAAATGATAATCACTTGCCTTGGCTTAAACTTCATTACCACTTCTTGCTCCCTCGACTTTTTTCTCCCATCAACTTCTATCGGCGAGAAGTCACCATTACGTACTTGTATAGTAGTCGAACCATCTTCTTCTGTTAAAAAACGTAAAGGTTGTTTTGTATCTGAGGGATAATACATAGCAGCTTGAAAGTAATAACCGCGTTCAATCTGATGCCAATTTTTCGGATTAATAAACATGGACGCTGACACGCTAAATTCCCTCCGAATAAATTTCTTGATAAGTTAGACTGCTCAAGCCCCTATCATTTTTCGTCAGTTGATTAATGATCTTTATATCTTCTGCAGTAGCTGCAGACAGTAAATTTGTTTTTTTATATTTAGGTTTTTTAAAAGAGGTCTTCTCAACTGGTTTAGTTAATATTTCAGTCGCCACATGTACTACCTCCCTGCGAATTTTATATTTAACCAATTGCAACACCGCCTCAAATTTTCGTGATTAAAGTTAGTAAAGAAAAATTATTATTTCCAGGAAAAGTTTGTTCTAATTCAAAGCATTTCCGAAATCCACTTTTTTTCGTTCTTTAAGGATGGCCTAAAATCAGTATATGCATAATTCCCTTGATAAGTACTGCTTTTAGATTTTGTTCCTACTTCATTTTCGAACGCACTAAGCCCCCCTAAACCTACTTACAACTTTTTTGCGCACAATACATAAGTAAGTTATACTTTCTTATCTACTAAAAGAGCCTCACACGACGTGAGGCTCTTCATTATTTATTACAACTTAAATTGTTGGATTTGTATATTTAGTTGTTCAGCCATACTTGCTAGCTGATCGGCGCTTGATGCGATTTCTTCCATCGTGCTGGATGTTTGCTGAATCGTTGCTGTTGTTTGCTCTACACCGGCAGCCGATTCCTCTGAAACAGATGCAACTTCGTCAATCGAATGATTAATCGAATCTGTTTTTACCACAATTTCTTGCAAATTCGTTGAAATCCTATCAATATTCGTTGTCATGTTTTCTACAGCAGTTGAAATTTGTTCAAATGTTGTGCCTGTGTACGTAATTTGCGCAGTTCCTTTTTTCACTTCTTCATAACCTGATTGTAGAGAAGACGTAACATTGCTTGTATCACGCTGTATGCGACCAACGATTGTTGAAATATCTGTCACTGAAAACTGCACTTGTTCAGCTAGCTTCCGTACTTCATCCGCAACGACAGCAAAACCTTTGCCATGCTCGCCTGCGCGTGCTGCTTCAATCGCTGCATTTAATGCTAATAAATTGGTTTGGTTCGCAATACTATCAATAACTGAAACGAGTTGGTTAATCTCTTTTGATTGCTCATTTAAGCCTTCTACTTTTTCAACAGCATCTTGTACGATACTATCAATCGCATGCATTTGCTCTGTTGAACTATTCATTAACTCTTTACCCGCCGATGTTAATGATTGCACGTTAACTGAATGCTCTTTTAACACCATACCTTCGCTCGTTGTTTGCTGAATTGTTGCAACAAAGTCCATCATTGTCGAAGCTAAATCGCTAGAAGCAGACGCTTGTGTTTCCGTACCTGAAGCAATTTCTTGCATTGTCGACGCAATTTGCTCACTACCTAGTTTTACTTCAGTAGCCGACTGTGCTAATTCTTCACTATTACTCGCGACATGTTCTGAAACTTCATGAATTGACGTTATTGTTGCACGTAATTTTTCATTCATCTCATTTGCTGAGTTCGTTAATATACCAATTTCATCCTGGCGATTAACGTTAAGTTTTTCTAAATTTAGTTGTCCATCCGCCATTGCTTTCATGCGATTCGAGATGAGCTCAATTGGTTTTGCAATGCTAGAAGCTGTTATAAATGCAGTGATTACACCTACAATTAATACTAATGCACTTATGACTAAGCCTACTGTTTTCGTCGAAGTACTTGTCGCTACTACATCTTGTCCTAATTTTTTTATTGTTTCTGCGCGCTCATTGGCAAGTGTTTCATAGCCGACACGCACTTCATTCGCCAATAAGTTATTATCTATTAAAATTAGAACCGCTTGATTTTGGTCGCCATTTTCATATGCAATAAATGCTTCTTCAATAACATTTTTAGTCCATTGTCTTGCTTTTCCCACAATCTTAGCACGCTCTGGTGATTTATCTAATTCATCTAAAATGCTGTTATTTGCCTCTGCGAATTTTACATACTCATGAAACATTTCTAAATAACTTTTATCACCTGTTAATACGTAATTCATTGATGCCTGTACACGAACACTAATTGACGTTGCTAAATTTTGATTTGCTGTCAACATTTCTAATTGTTGCTCAACTAACTCTTCCGATTTTTCTTGCATCGTTCGGTTTGCATAGTAACTGTATGTTGAAAAACAAGCCATTATAAAAATTAATAACAAAAACGCCCCTAAAATTCTCTTTTTAAGAGTCTTCAAATTGAATAAACCTTGCATGGTTCCCCTCCAGAATTTGTACTAAAAACAAAAATATTTCAGAATATAGTAACTTTACAGTATTTTATCCAAAAACAGCATAAGGAAAAAGGCACATCACGAAAATATTATTATTTCGATAATCGATACATAATACCCAAATATTATGTTAATTTCTAATACTAAATAATAATGTCCTGCTAAGTTCGTATTTTTTCTATATCAAGTCACGCATTATTTACGAATAGAACTTAACATAATCCCCAATCCCTCTACATTTTCGTGTAAACTTATTACTAGAACTAGGAGGTTTTACGATGAAAAAATACTTATTGATTACGCTATTATTTATCGTATCCTATGCCGTAGTGCACTGGATTGGCGAATTATTTTTCAGTACAGATACTACAACTGCTATGCAAGGTCGATCAATGTTGCAATCAGCAGTTACATTCGGAGGTATCAACTTTTTATCAATTTTTGTCTATATATTAATCGCCATTGCCATCACAGCCATCGTGTACTTTAGCGTAAAAAGCAGACGTTCAAATTAATGAACGCCTGCTTTTTCAAGTAAATTCTAATTGTTTCGTTGTGGACTTGCCAAAGACGATGTAAATGAGCGCAATTATTGCGAGCACTAACGCAATTAATACTAAAAAACTCACTTGTTCTATGAATTGTAAGTAAAGACCACCTAAAAACGGCCCACTCAAGCTCCCTATGCTAAAGAAAATACCACAAATCAAATTCCCTGTTGGCAGTAATTCTTTCGGTGTTAAATCGGCCATATAAGTAATTCCGAGCGAAAACATTGATCCTACACTCATACCAGCAAGTGCGAATACACAAGCTACTGCTACAGCAGATGTTTCGAGCTGACTACAAATTCCAAACAGTAGCGTTCCCATTATTAGCGAACCAATAATGACTTTGCGACGACCCATTTTATCTCCTAATATGCCAAGTGGAATTTGCGTTGTAATCGCGCCGATTGAAAAGGCTGCTAAAATAATCGATACCATCGAGACATCAAAGCCTTTACGAAGAGCATACACCGGGAATAAGGCATTGAGTGATGACTCTAAAAATCCGTATACAAAGGGTGGTAAGAACGCAATCCAACTGTACCGAAACACTAATTTATAGCGCATCCACCCACCATTACTTGCATCCCCTTTTAACGCTTCAGGTTTTTCGTTTTTTACAAAGAACACAAGCGACCACGCTACTAAACAAAGGAGCGAAGAAATGATAAACGGCAAGGACTCCGATACTTGAATAAGCGGCACAAATAAAGGACCTACAGCAAACCCTACACCAAATGATAAGCCGTAAATGGACATACTTTTTCCCAACTTACTATGCGGTGTAGCAGACGTAATCCAAGTTTGAGTTGCAAAATGAAGCGCATGATCCCCAATACCAATCAACATGCGCAGTACGAACCAAAACACCACACTTTTCCATAACGGAAATAAAAATAACGAGGCAAATACGAACGCGCCACCGACGACAATAACCGGCTTATATCCATATTTTCTCA
This sequence comes from Solibacillus sp. FSL H8-0538, assembly GCF_038003525.1. NCBI lineage: Bacteria > Bacillati > Bacillota > Bacilli > Caryophanales > Caryophanaceae > Solibacillus > Solibacillus sp. FSL H8-0538. The sequence goes on from NZ_JBBOPI010000001.1 coordinate 3,212,819, forward strand.
GAGGATGTTCAATAAAAGGTGAAACTAATAATGTTCCTATGTATAAGCCTGTAGCATTCAATCCATTTAATGCGGATGAAACGCCATCCGTCTCAAAAATAATTGAAATGAGCGGAAGTAACATTCCTTGCGAAAATCCTGAAATAGATACAATTATAACTAAAATTAAAAATCTACGTTGTTCATAGCTTAATAAGACACTCATATGACCCTCCAATATACTTAGATGTTCATATTATCGTATCATATTGGCTATCCTACTTTTTCAAAAAATTGAATAAAACTATTAAAACCCCAGTAAACTTTATCTCTAAAAGTTCACTAGGGTTTTAGCTATCACTAATATTCATTTGTATTTTCATAAACTACAATCCGACTACATGTGCCGAAAACTGTTTACATTCCCTCCCTTTTAATAAATTTGCCAATGCACCTATTTTCTGATCATCTCCTTCTTTTTTCGTTAAAGTAACTTTATCACACCACTTCAATATTGTAAATATTCAGAATAAAAAAGTTGCAAATTAATTAAAAAGCCCTATAGGATTGCAAACGCTATAGCATCAATAGAAACCACTAACACTAATAGCCCGTTTCATGTATAATAAGGGCAAATCTATCATCACAACTTCTCAACGGGGAGTTTATAAGGAGGGAAACCTTTCGTCGGCACCTGCTGACGATGGTGCAACCATGTCAAATCCAATTACAAACAAAGAACAACAAGTAACTTATTTAAAAGAGCGCTTAGAAATCTTCCTTGAAGTGTTAGATGCCATTGATCCAGAAACTACAGAACTCGAAGATATCGATCGTTTAATACAAATGATGGACGATATTGAAGATAAGATGGATCAATTCCAAAGCCGTACCGAACCAACTAAAGCTGAATAAATTTCAAAGTGAGCAAATCGTCATCCGATTTGCTCACTTTTTTTGCTCTGAAAATTCATCACTTCGGATTCCCTTTTTTTCGAACAACTAAAAGAGTATAATATTGAAGGAGTTATAATTAAAATTATTTTTCTGGGGGGAAAAATGTAATGACATACTTAGAAACATTAGAGAAAAGTCTATATGACCTAGTAACTGAAACATCAACGAACCTACCAAAGGATGTTCGTCGTGCAATAAAGAAAGCGAAAGAATCAGAGAATGCAGGCACTCGCGCTGCAATGAGCTTGGACACAATCGCCAACAATATCGCAATGGCAGAAGACAATGTATCACCGATTTGCCAAGATACAGGTCTTCCAACATTCAAAGTGTATACTCCAGTTGGTGTCAATCAAATCGAAATTAAAGCAGCCATTAAAAATGCAATCGGCGCAACGACTGCTGACGCAAAATTACGTCCAAACTCAGTAGATTCTTTAACAGGTGAGAACAGTGGCAACAACTTAGGTGAAGGTCTTCCTGTCATTAAATTTGAACAATGGGAAAACGATTATATTACTATTAAATTAATCCTTAAAGGTGGCGGCTGTGAAAACAAAAATATCCAGTACAGCCTACCAGCAGAACTTGAAGGTCTTGGTCGAGCAGGTCGTGATTTAGATGGTATCCGCAAATGTATCCTTCACTCAGTATGGCAAGCACAAGGACAAGGCTGTTCTGCAGGCTTCATCGGAGTTGGGATTGGCGGCGACCGCTCTTCTGGATATGATCTTGCAAAAGAGCAATTATTCCGTTCAGTAGAAGACGTTAATCCAAATCCAGAATTAGCACAATTAGAACAGTATATCGTAGAAAAATCAAATACATTTGGCGTTGGTACAATGGGCTTCGGCGGTGAAGCGACTTTACTTGGCTGTAAAATCGGCGTTATGCACCGTATCCCAGCTTCATTCTACGTTTCTGTAGCATACAACTGTTGGGCTTACCGTCGCATGGCTGTTGATATTGACCCAGCTACTGGCGAAATCATTAAATGGCATTACCAAGATGGTGAAAAAATCACATTCAAAGAAGATCAAATACAAGCTGAAACAACTGGCGATACGTCAAAAGAAATCGTGCAATTAACTGCTCCAATTTCTGAAGAACAAATTCGTTCTCTTAAAGTAGGTGACGTTGTGGCGATCACTGGGCGCATGTATACTGGCCGTGACGCGATTCATCATCACTTAATGAGCCATGATGCACCAGTTGATCTAAACGGACAAGTTATTTATCACTGTGGTCCTGTTATGGCAAAAGACGCAGAAGGTAACTGGACAGTAAAAGCAGCTGGTCCAACTACTTCTATTCGTGAGGAGCCATATCAAGGCGACATTATGAAAAAATTCGGTATCCGTGCTGTAATCGGTAAAGGTGGTATGGGACCAAAAACACTAAAAGCACTTAACGAACATGGTGGTGTTTACTTAAACGCAATCGGTGGTGCTGCTCAGTACTACGCAGACTGCATTAAAGGTGTAGACGGTGTTGACCTAATGGAATTCGGTATTCCTGAAGCAATGTGGCACTTAAACGTTGAAGGCTTCACAGCAGTTGTAACTATGGACTCTCACGGCAACTCACTACACGCAGACGTAGAAAAGTCGTCGCTAGAAAAACTATCTCTGTACGCTGAACGCGTATACTAATATAGTAGTACAACCTTTTTCTGAAGTAACATCCTTATAGAAATTCACATTTTATCACTGCTGCGCGAAAGGCGATAGCCGACAGCGCCAACCGCAGAGAAAATTATAATTAGTAATTCCTTAAAAGGAGCGACTTAAATTAGTCGCTCCTCCAGATTGTTGACGAAAGGCATCGAGAGGTTACTCTTGATGCCTTTTATCATTTATATTTTTTTAACATCCAATTGTATTACAGAGTTGATTGGAGTGGAGGGCGGCGACTCCTGCGGGAATAGCGTGTCCAGGTGAGACCCCGCAGGAGCTTGCGACGAGGAGGCTCACGGACCGCCCGCGGAAAGCGCCCGCCCGCAACGGAAATCAACGGATCTTATTATATGTAGTACTACAGTCTAAAGGAGTGACTTAAATTAGTCGCTCCTCTTTTTTATGGCCTCATTTTTTAATTATCCAAAATTTTCATGTACCTTCCATTCAAATCTATTTACAATACTCAAGCTCTAGATTATAATAATTATAAATTAAAAATAAAAACAAAAGTAATTGAAAAGCATTATCAAAAAGCATAATATCAGGTATTTGATACTGATATTCATTATCAAGGAGGATGTAAATGAATATATCTAATCGAGAAAATCTAAATTTAAATGAGAAAATAAAAGAGCACCAAGAATTAATCGCAGCGCTCATTTCCGGTCTAATTATTTTACTTGCGTGGCGTATGGATACGAATGGGTTAACAACTGCTTCGATTATTGCCTATTTAACAGCCTTTGTTGTCGGCGGGTATGCAAAAGCAAAAGAAGGCATTGCAGATACAATTGAAAACAAATCATTAAACGTTGAAATATTAATGATTTTAGCAGCTATTGGTTCGGCCATTATCGGTTACTGGACAGAAGGCGCGATTCTTATCTTCATTTTTGCTGTAAGTGGTGCACTCGAAACATATGCGATGAATAAAAGTCATCGTGAAATTTCTGCATTAATGGATATGCAACCTGAGGAAGCTTGGCTAGTACGCGGTGCATTCGAGCCGATGAAGGTTGCTGTTTCTTCTTTAACAGTTGGCGATCATCTTCTTGTAAAGCCTGGTGAACGAATCCCAGCAGATGGCATTATTATTAAAGGGCTATCTACTATTGATGAGGCAGCGATTACTGGTGAATCAATGCCTATTACAAAACAAGTGAATGACGAAGTATTCGCAGGGACTGTTAATTTAAACGGTGCCATTACAATGAATATGACAAAGTCAAACAGCGATACATTATTTCAAAAAATTATTACGCTTGTCCAATCTGCACAAAGTGAAAAATCGCCTTCTCAGCAATTTATCGAACGATTTGAAGGGACATATGTAAAATCTGTTTTACTCGCTGTTTTAGTGATGATGTTCCTTCCACACTACCTACTCGGTTGGGACTGGACGACTACATTCTACCGTGCGATGGTACTACTCGTTGTCGCGTCTCCTTGTGCACTTGTTGCAGCGATTATGCCCGCGACACTTGCAGCCATCTCAAACGGTGCTAAAAACGGGATTTTATTTAAAGGTGGTCTTCATTTAGAACATTTGAGCTTACTACGTGCGTTAGCTGTGGATAAAACAGGCACATTAACACAAGGTCTACCGGTTGTAACCGATTTTATCGTGCGTGACGGCTTACAGGAAACGAATGTATTAGCTACGATCGCAGCAATTGAAAGCCAGTCAAATCACCCTCTTGCTATCGCCATAACAGCATATGCGAAGAATCAGCAAGTTCTAGCTTTTAGCAATGTTGAAATTGAAGACGTACCTGGTTATGGTATTAAAGCAGTAGTGAACGGCGAAAAATTTAAAGTGGGGAAACCCGATTTTGTCGGTAACAGTGAAGCTTCTGCATTTAGTAATGGTGCACTAGAGCAATTTGCTGCACAAGGAAAAACAGTTATTTTCCTGCGTGATGAAAAAGGAATTGCGGCACTCGTCGCAATGAAGGATACAGTGCGCGAGGAAGCAAAGCTAGCGATTGATATGCTTCAAGAGCTAGGGATCGATGTAGTCATGCTTACTGGGGATAACGAACGAACAGCAAAAGCGATCGCTACTGAATCTGGCGTAAATGCATATGTCGCCGAATGTTTGCCTGAAACAAAAGTGAAACATATTAAAAATTATTTAACAAAATACGAACATGTCGGAATGGTTGGCGATGGCATTAATGATGCTCCTGCTCTTGCAACGGCAACAGTTGGCATTGCGATGGGTGGCGGCACAGATGTAGCACTTGAAACAGCAGATGTTGTACTCATTAAAAACGACTTATCTAAAATCGCTTATGCAGTTCGCCTTTCTCGTAAAATGCAGCGTATTGTAAAGCAAAATATCATTTTCTCATTATCAGTAATCGTACTACTCATTACATCAAACTTCTTCCAAGCGATTGATTTACCACTTGGTGTCATTGGTCACGAAGGCAGTACGATCCTCGTTATATTAAACGGCTTACGCATGCTAAATAAAAATGTTTAATTTAAAAAGGCAGCTTGCGAAATTCGCAAGTTGCCTTTATCGTTTACAATGCTAGAGATTTTTGTTCTTTTTTGATTTTTTTTGCAAGCTGACACCTCTGCATCGATGCATTAATGAGCCCGCCAAACATTAGTATCATGCCCGTAAAATACAGCCATAACATTAAAATAATAACCCCTCCGATACTCCCATAAGTGGCACTAAAGTTGCCGAAGTTATTAATATAAAATGAAAAGCCATACGTTAACATAAGCCAGCCACCTGTTGCAAATATTACACCCGGCAAAACACTTAAAAAAGACAGGCGCGGATCGGTGTTCGGTACAATCCAATACATTAAAAGAAGTAGGATGAAAATGAGTGCTGGTGGTGTTATCCAGCGCACGAAAGTCCAAACTGTTTCGAATGTGTGCTCGACGCCAATATAAGAAAACATTAAATTACCAATTTGGTGGCCGAATACTGGAAACACGAGTGCAATCAAAAATACGAGCACTAGTGAAATCGTAAAAATAAGGGACCAAGCGCGATTTAATATACCCGCTCGTCCTTCTACATCATATGCCCGGTTTAAACCTTTCATCAACGCATCAATCCCTTTAGAAGCTGACCAAATCGTCCCTAATATCCCCACTGATAATAGACCGCCATTGTGAGTCGTTAACACTTCTGAAAGCGTCCCTTCTATAAGGATATACACTTCTGCTGGCATAATCTCATCTATAAAATCAAAAACTTGCCCCTGCTCTAAATTTAAATACGGAAGCAGTGACACCATAAAAATTAATAACGGAAAGAATGAAAGCAGGAAGAAGAATGCAAGCTGCGCACCCATTCCACTTATATTTACATCTTTAATACGTATAAATAAGTCCTGGACAAATCCTTTTGCAGTTGTTACATCCACTTTAGTTGGATTAGGTGCAATGAAAGAATTTATTAATGCGAGCACTGCTTTTGGCGAGCCTTTTTTATCGCTTGTCAAAAAGCCACACTTCCTTTCACTCTAGGATGTCCTTACTTTTTTTCGTTACTTAAAAAGGCGTCCTTTGTTTCTGTTAGCAAGCTTTGAATTGTTGAAGGTAATGTTAGCGCATCCTCTGCCTTACTCATTAGCGAGTTATAATTTTCGGATGTATTCGTGTAGAAAGACTGCGCCTGTTCTACTTTTGTCTCAATTAAGTTTTGTAACTCTTCTCGATTTTCTACATAGTACGACACAGTTTCCTTTACTTTCTTCGTCGACTCAATAGTATGCTCACGCGTTGATTTATCAAACATACTAACGACTGCTCCTGCTAAAGCTCCTAATGCGATGAACGGTAGTAATTTACTTTTCCCCATAAACTCTCCTCCTACATATGTTTTATTAGTGGTTAAGATAGCATAACCTTCTTAACCACATCATAAAGAACATCTTCTCGACCTATTTTGGGGCGAGATGTGTCTTTCTAATTCCTTAGATTTATTTTGTAAAACGATACCTATGTTTATTTTAACGAAATTCCCATCTTTTTGAAAGTAATGGCGAGCGACATTTATATTGACAACAGCAAGTCAAAATGAAATGATATTTTCGTATACTTTGAAAGGTAGGGTGCTTATATGAACTTATCAACGCCATCTCAAGAAAATGTTAATTACATGATTGAGCAAATTAAAGAAAAACTTCGTATGGTAAACGTAGATGCTATGCAGTCTGATAAATTTAGCGAAGAAAAATACGAGGACCTAAAATATCTTTACGAAATGGTTATGAAACGCGACTCGTTTAGCCCAAGTGAAATGGAAGCAATCGTTAACGAGTTAGGTAATTTACGCAAATAAAAACAAGTCCTGCATTTTGAGTGCGGGACTTGTTTTTTTGTTATTGGCGAGTTTCATAAAAATACTGGCGAAATTTTAAAAATACTGGCATATTTTTAAATTTACTGGCGACAATTACAAAATAATGGCGATTTCTAAAACAAACCAATTAGTTATTTAAAGCTACTGCTATACCTGCGCCGATGCGAGCATTATTTTTCACAAGTGCGATGTTCGCTTCTAATGATTTACCTTCAGTTAATTCTTTTACTTTACCTAGTAGGAATGGTGTTACGTTTTTACCAGCAATCCCTTGCTCAACAGCTTCTTGAAGTGCTTGTGTAATAATACCGTTAATGAAACTTGCTTCCAATGCATCTGCTTTTGGAATTGGGTTAGCAATTACTGCACCCCCGCGCAAGCCAAGATCCCATTTCGCGCGCATCATAGCTGCTATTTCTTCTGCTGAATCTGAACGGAAGTTAACAGCAAATTCTGATTCACGTGTGTAGAATGCCGGAAGTACGTCTGTACCGTAGCCGATTACCGGTACACCTTTTGTTTCTAAATATTCAAGTGTTAAGCCGATATCTAAAATTGATTTCGCACCAGCACATACTACTGCTACGTTTGTCATTGATAATTCTTCAAGGTCCGCTGAAATATCCATTGTTGTTTCCGCACCACGGTGAACGCCGCCAATACCACCCGTTACGAATAGCTCAATACCCGCAAGCTCTGCACAAATCATCGTTGCAGCTACTGTTGTTGCACCAATTTTTTTCGTCGCAAGTAGGTAACCCATATCACGACGAGAAGCTTTTGCTACACCTTGTGTATTCCCGAACATTTCTAATTCTTCGTCTGATAAACCGATTTTAATTTGACCGTCGATTAAAGCGATTGTTGCAGGTACTGCCCCGTTGTCACGAATAATTTGCTCTACCTCACGTGCAGTTCGAACGTTTTGTGGGTACGGCATACCATGAGAGATAATTGTTGATTCTAGTGCAACGATTGGTAACCCTTTTTCTTTCGCTTCTAAAACTTCCTGTGAATAAGATAAATATTGTTTCATTATGAATTCCTCCAATTTTTTAGTTGCTCGTTTGATAAATCAACCCGAACCGTTTTATCTGATTGTAATGTTTTCGATGCGCTGACAAGTCCGAGATGAATCGCCTCGTCAAATGCTTCCTCGTTTAATACACCATGCAACATGCCGCTAACAAATGCATCTCCTGCACCAGTTACATCTACAATTTCTTTGGTAGCAACAGCTGGATAATGACTTACTCCTTCTATTGTTCCCGCAATAACTCCTTTTTCACCAAGTGTTAGCACAACATGCTTAGCACCCTTTTGCAGGAGCAGACGAACAGCGATCTCGTAATCTTCTGCTGATTTCATCGGCATTTTTAAATACGTCTCTGCCTCATCACGATTACAAATAAAGTATTCTACACCGAGTAAATCATTTGGCATACGACTCATTTTTGGTGATGATACTGGCACAATGACCAATGGAATTTGACGTAACTTCGCAAAGTTCTTCATATACATCACTGTTTCAGCTGGACAATTTAAATCGATAATAATACAGCTGGCATTTTGCAAGGCCGCTTCATGCTTTATTAAGACATTTGGCTTAAGTTCATCGTAAATCGACATGTTCGCCATAGCGACTACAAGCTCCCCATGATCATCTAACACCGCTGTGTAGGACCCTGTAGACTGTTGAGGTAGTCTTTCTACCAAATCTAAATTAATATACGCGTGACTTGCCTGCTCGACTAATTGACCGTCATTATCCGCACCAATTGTTGTTAGTAGCTTCACTTGATTGCCGAGGCGTCCTAAATTTTCTGCAATATTACGGGCAACTCCGCCAACGCTTTCGCTTACATTTGACGGGTTTGATGTACCTAACTGGACATGCCCCTCAATATGAAATTTCCGATCGACATTTGCTCCACCAATTGCAACGATGCGATTTTTTTGGGGTAATACATAGGCGCGACCAATAATCTCGCCCTTCTTTATTAATGCCGAAATCGTATTTGCTAGAGCAGGTCTAGACATTCCGAGCTGCTCTGCCATTTCCAACTGAGATAAATATGGATTTTGTTTAATTAATTGGTAAACAAGCTGTTCTTTTTCATTCAATTATCTCACCTCGCATAAATCAATTACACCTCAGCGTAAATGTCGCTGACGCTTCATTGGCACTTCGCTTTCACGCAGATAAACAATGCGCCAAGATTTTGAATTGTACTTAGGCCTACACGATGCAGGTCAGTTAACCGTAGTCGAATGGATGCTTCGAACTTAGGCTAACCTCCTAAATCAACCGCTTTCAAAATCTGTGACATCCGCTAGGGGCTTTATACTTATTCAGTCTAGGGTTGGACCACGACTGAATAAACATAAACTTTTGTTTGAATTATAAACTTTTGTTCGTCAACTGTCAAAAGAAAATCCCACAAGTAAGTATTCTACTTGTGGGATTTTCTAATTAATCTACAATCATCGTGCCATCTTCCGCGATACGTGGTTGTACTAATACTTCTACACGACGGTTTTTTGCACGACCTTCTGCAGTGTCATTGGATTCGATTGGACTAAATTCGCCAAAGCCTTTAACGCTAAAGTATTTAGATTCTAGCTCTGAATTAGCTTGTACCATAATTTTCAAGAAGTTTACTGCACGCATTACAGATAAATCCCAGTTCGAGCTAAATTCAGCACTGTTCATTGGTACATTATCTGTATGTCCTGTTACAACTACATTTCGTGCTGGATCAAAAATTAGAATTTTCGACAACTCGTTAGCAATTGATAAATATTCCTGTTTGATAACCGCTTGTCCTGGGTCAAATAACACGCTATCACGAATTGTAATGAGTAAACCCTCATCTGTCATTTGCGTTTCAAACTGATTTTCTAATTCATTCACCGCAATAAATTCATCTACGCGACCTTGAATTTGTTGCAGTTCTTGCTGGTCTTGTGCGTAGCGGATCGCAGCAGAGCTTGCTGTCCCACCATTTGCATCTGATGTTTGGATAACTGCTGTATTCTCAAGCATACCTGTGCCACCACTAAATACTTGGTTAAATACAGCGGACATTTGCTCCATTTTAGCTTCATCAACTGTACTTGATGCAAATAATACGATAAATAAAGCAAGTAAAAGCGTTAAAATATCGGCATAGGGTACTAGCCAGGATTCATCTACATGCTCTTCATGTTTTTTATGTTTCTTATGCCTCTTTGCCAAGGCCACCCGCCCCGCTTTCCGTAATTTGCTTACGTTCTTCCATTGGTAAATATGAAGCAAGCTTTTGTTCGATTACACGAGGAGCCTCCCCTTCTAGAACGGATAAAATCCCCTCAATCATCATTCGCTTTTGCTTTACTTCAACTGCGGATTTACGTTTTAATTTATTTGCGAATGGATGCCATAATACGTAACCTGTGAATATCCCTAGAAGTGTGGCTACGAAAGCTGCTGAAATCGCATGCCCTAGCTTATCAATATCATTCATATCTTTTAAAGCCGCAATAAGCCCTACTACTGCACCAAGTACCCCAAGTGTTGGAGCATATGTACCTGCTTGTGTAAAAATTAACGAACCACTTGCATGTCGATCTTCCATCGCTTCTACTTCTTCTGTTAATACATCGCGAATATAGTCCGCATTTTGACCATCAATTGCTAGTGTCAAGCCATTTTTTAAGAAAGGGTCTTCAATATCTGAAGCTTTACTTTCTAAGGCTAGTAACCCTTCGCGACGAGCTAAATCTGCCCATTGAGAAAACATTTTAATGAGTTCAATGTCATTAGCAAGCTTTGTTTCTTTAAATAGATTTTTAAATAGCTTTGGAACACGTTTTAATTCACTCATCGGGAATGCAATTGTTACTGCCGCAATCGTACCGACGATAATGATTAAAATTGCTGCTGGATTTATTAAAACCTCTGGCGTTACCCCTTTAAAATACATACCTACTATTAACGCAATAAACGCTAGAATTATACCAACTAACGAAGAAATATCCATTTATTGTACCTCCAAATACTCAGTCTCTTTTTACTTCGGTTTATTTTAATATTTATTAACATTTATACATACTAGTATAATAGCTATTAATTTATTTTTCGACGAATTAATGTTTTTTCTTTCCAATTTCAACACTTTTGATTATATTGTATCAATATTATAAAAATTCCCCGTTCACAAATTGGAGTATTGATTCAAATGGAGTCTAATTTTGATGGGAAACTATTATTTTTCGCTGAATTAGTCGTAAAGTCTGTGTCAATCGAAGCTGATAGAGGTACTTGCAAACAACTTACAGAGGACTAGGACGCATATCGATACTATATGAAGAATAGTAAGGTAGATCATGTATTGCAAAGTAGAAATCTCTATTTTAATTTATAGTTTCTTCAAAATGTCGCCATACTTTACAGAAATTCTATGAGATTTCATTAATTTCTCCTACCAATTAAGTAATTACATAATGTATAATTGGTTGTAACGAACTTTTATATTCTTATATTCTGAAGGGAGCCCTGCAATTATGAATCATCATCATCCATTTAGTATTGAGTACTTTACAACTGTTTTAGGTTATTCAGTAGTTCTTTTAATCTGCCTTTGGTTCTTTATCCATTTCCTACGTGTAGGTTTAAAATCTGAAGAATCAGTTCACATTGATGCAAAAACTGGTAACTTTGCACCTGGTGAATTAGCTAAAAACCATCATTAATGTATTTAACAGTCGCTCTTGTAGCGGCTGTTTTTTTATTCCCTGCTTTTTGTTTACGGTTTTCACTATTTATAAGTTGTTTACCCTGAAATATGTTTTTATTATTTGAATTCTTAAAAATTTAATTTAAAATAGATTTTGTAAGGAAAGGGGTATCATAGTTATGTCTTCATTAAAAGAAATTTTAAGCTTCAACGACTCGTTTGTAACAGATAAAAAATACGAGCCTTTTATAACGACCAAATATCCAGATAAGCGTATTGTTATTTTATCATGTATGGATACGCGCCTAGTGGAGTTATTACCAAAAGCAATGAACTTACGTAATGGTGACGTGAAGATCGTCAAAAGTGCCGGTGCGATTGTCAATCATCCATTTGGTGGTATTATGCGTAGTTTACTTGTAGCAGTGTATGAGTTAAAAGCGGACGAGATTTACATTGTAGGGCATTATGATTGCGGGATGAGTGCAATTGACCCTGATCAAATGCTTGGCCATATGGTAGAACGCGGCGTTAAACAGGAAATCATTGATATCATTAGTTATTCTCGAGTTGATTTAAAAGAATGGCTACGTGGTTTTGGCGACGTGACAACAAGCGTAATGAAAAGTGTGGATTTAGTGCGTAGTCATCCGTTAATGCCTAAAGGAATACCAGTACACGGACTCGTTATTGACCCAAGTACAGGTAGACTCGATTTAGTAACGGACGGTAATACTGTTATTAGTAAATAATTGTACAGCGAATTGGTTACATGCCAATTCGCTTTTTTTACGAATGGCTAAATAAAATAACATTGTTTTTTATGGAATTAAACATTCCTAGCGAAAACATACTACAACTCTCCACGGCACAAAGAGCGAATTCGAACCACAGCGTTTAATAACGCCTTACAAAAAAAAAAGATTAGCGCTGGTAGCTAATCTTTTTAAAATCGTTCTGTAAAATGGCATACATATAATGGTCTACCCATTCACCGTTAATAAATAGCAGCTCTCTTAGTAAGCCTTCGCGTACAAGTCCTGATTTTTCAAGAACGCGAACAGAACCCTCGTTTTTCGGTGAAACATATGCCTCGATACGGTGAATATTAATCGTTTGAAATGCAAATTCAAGCACGAGCTTGACTGCCTCAGTAGCGATACCCCGTCCCACAAAGCTTTTATCAACGGAATAGCCAATGAACGCACTTGAATACGGCAAGCGCTTAATGGCATATAGCGAAATATGGCCGATTAATTGCTGTGAATTCATCTCATAAATGCCGAAAGAAAACTCCCGATTTGCATGCAACAGTTGCAGGCTCTCTAAAATCTTTTTATATTGCGCTTCTTCTGTGTAGTACTCATCTCGGTGCAGCGGCTCATACGTCGACCAAGAATATTTATTGTTCGCTAGTAACTCCGCTAATTGTCTCGCATCGGATTCTATAAATGTGCGTAATGTACATTGGTCACCGAATAGTCTAATCACGCGATCACCCTTTTTCTGAAATAAGCCCCATAAATTCCTTAACATCTTTTCGCACAATACAATTCCTTTCTCCCAATGGGGATGTTCCGTAATAGCTTTTCCTAGTTACGCCATCGCTAATCCTTCGGTAAAGGCTTCTGCTGTGCTTCCCCCATTAATTCCTAATTTTTTTGCTCCTATCATTTCTACGAAGGATAAAGCAGTTTCGTTCACGTTCATTGTGAGTCGACGATTTATCCTATGCGAGAAACGTTGTGCATATGTACGAAAATCTATGCACTCATGTTGAATCCATTGACATAGTTAGTGAACATTGTAATTTCAATAGCATTTTGTGAAGCTATTTACTTTTCTTTTTCGCATTATTTTTCTTTTCTTTTTTATCTTCTTCTCTTTCAATTGTCTCTTCTGGTACTTCTAGCGCTTCTAATTCCGCTAGTGCTTCTGAGGCCTCTTTATGTGCCTCGTCGAATACATTCGTTATATGTAAGCCACGGCGAGCAGCTTCCTTTTCAATATGTGCGATTGTATCTTTTAATACTTGTATACGTGCATATTGCTTATCATTACCTGGAATTAAAAACCAAGGCGCCTGCTCAGAGTCCGTTTTTGCAAACATTTCGTCAGCGGCTTCACTATATAAATCAAATTTTTCACGGTTACGCCAATCTTCCTCTGTCAGCTTCCACGCCTTGTATGGATCCTGTGCTCGGGCATTAAAGCGTTGTAATTGTTCGTCAGCATCAATATGAATCCAAAACTTGATGATAATATAGTCCCCATCTGTTAATAGTTGCTCGAAATTATTAATTTCATTATAAGCACGCTTCCATTCTGTTTCTGTCGCGAAACCTTCAATACGTTCCACTAGGACGCGACCATACCACGACCGGTCAAAGATAGAAATTTGTCCATGCTGTGGAAGCTTGCGCCAGAAACGATGCATATAGTTATAACGAAATTCATGTGCTTGTGGTGCTGAAATTGGATGTACAATGAGTCCACGCGGGTCAATGCGTTCTGTTAGGCGTTTAATCGCGCCACCCTTACCAGCTGCATCCATACCTTCAAATAATATAATTAAACCAATTTTATTATTGAATAAAAACTGCTGAGCGTTTAACATTTCATACTGAAGAACTTTTAATTTTTTCTTATACATTTTTTTGTCTAGTTCAAGCGATAAGTCGAGATCTTTGATTTTTTTCATGTATATCATTCCTCCTTGTTAAGATACTTCCATTTTACTGTAAAATAGGTGTAAATGGTATTTGTTGTTGAAAACTATAGGAATGTATATAATTTTATTGAAAGGAGAGGACGTTATGGATCGCATCGTTTTGCTTTTTACGTCTCTTATTGTAATAGCAACATTTACGACTTGCGCATATTGGTTTGAATTAAACGGACAAGCAACGATTGAAATTTTAAATCGTTTACCGATTTTATTCTTACCTGCTAGTTATGTGTATATGCTATGGATCGTAATATTCGTTAGTTTATTCGTTTGGATGATAAACTACTATAAAAACCGACATACGCCTTTACGTGTATCTACACTGCAAACGGCTTTATTTGTTTGTATTAGTGTTTTACAAGTTGCCACTTTATTTACATGGCATAGTGAGCTCTATATCGCCTCGATTACATTCTTGGCACTACAACTCCTCTCTATGTTCGGACTTTATATGACGTATCCTCTTAACAGAGAAGGTATTCACTTACGTATGCCAATTGCTGCACTTTTAAGCTGGTCCTTAATGTTATTTTTAGTCTTTATTCGTTATATTCATGTCTTTTTCGAATGGCCAGACTTCGGCTTCAGCAACGCCTTATGGGCAGTAATTATTATGACAATTGGTACCGCATTTGCACTTCATTTACGCTATCATCATTTCGATATTATTAGTCCACTTGTCTTTATTTGGAGTTATATTGGCATTATTATTGCTTATGGTTTTGAAGAGCTACTCGTTTCAACTGCCGCGTTCTTTTTATGCGGAGTGATGATTGTCGGCATTATTTTTATGAAAAAGACACATCTCGCCCTGAAATAAAGCAAAACATTCTTAAACACTAAAAAAATCGTAGCGCCTAAATGGCGTCTACGATTTTTTTAGTCTTCTGATTAGAAAGACACAACTCGCTCAAAATAGGGCGAGTTGATGTCCTTACTTATGTGGATGGGAAAGTTATACTTTTTCATCCAATAAAGTTAAAATTATCGGTTTATCCTTTGTTACAATAATTGAATGTTCAATTTGTGCAACTAATGATTGATCTGGTGTAACGAATGTCCAGCCATCACCTGATTCAACGATATGCTCTGCTTTTGCTGAAATGAATGGCTCTACTGCTAACACCATACCTTCCTTCATAATCGTCGTATCCCAAGCATCATAATAGTTTAAGATGTGATCAGGTGATTCATGAAGTGAGCGACCCAGACCATGACCAGTTAAGTTCATAATGACTGTTAAGCCGTGATCACGTGCTTCACGTTCAACTGCTTTACCAATTTGGTTTAATTTTGAACCGGCTTTTATTTTCGTTATCGCACGATCTAATGCTGATTTTGCTACCGCACAAAGCTTTTCTTTATCCTCATAGCCTTCACCAATAACGAATGAAATCCCTGTATCTGCAAAGTAGCCATCTAAAGAGCCTGATACATCAATATTAACAATATCGCCTTCTTTGATAACTTTAGAACCCGGAATACCATGCGCTACTTCGTGGTTTACACTAATACAAGTGTAGCCCGGAAAATCATATTCGCCTTTAGGACCTGAAATCGCACCAGCCTCCGCAAACATACGGCCTGCAATTTCATCTAATTCCAGTGTTGTTACGCCCGGTTTTGTCGCAGCCTTCATCGCTTCACGAATTTCCGCACAAATACGGCCGATTTTTTTAAATGCTTCTATTTCTTCTTGAGTTTTTACAATCATGTTAAACGTCCTTCCTGTAACAATGTCTACCCTTTACTATAACATAATTAAAATCTGTTGTAGTAACGCAAAATCTCGTTAAGTCAAACATCGTTGAAGCTCTTTTTATCATACATTATACGGGAATAACCTTACATATCAATTCAATAAATGCTTAATTACAATGTATGTTCTTAGCTTATCTATGGCTACCTCACAAGCGGCAAAAATTAGAAAAACACATCTCGCCCAAAATAGGGCGAGATGCTGTCCTTTCTTATGTAGATATGAAAGTTATACTTTCTTATCTACCAAGTAAAGTGTAGTTCGCTATAAAAAACGAACTACACTTTTTATCATTTTGCTTGTAGAAGCTTTGGTGCAGAAGTAAATAATAATACTGCAACAATAGCTGTTAATATTGTCGCCGGAAGCATATACGTTCCATTATAAATTATCGAATACGCCCATACATTTTGGTCTCCTGCATATTCCGCAAAAAAGATAACGCCTGCTAATGTATGCGCAACGTAACGTAAAAAACCACCTAAAACCGTTCCGATCACGATAAAAACAGCAATTTTTGTTTTATCTGCCCTTGCTGCAGCCGTTAATAATGGTTGGCGTACAATTCCAGCTAAACCAACGACAGTAAAAGCAATGCCGTAATCTAGTAGTGCCTGCGCCCAGTGTAAAATGTACGCACCGAACATCATTTGAAGTACGCCAATGAGTAAGCCCGTTGCGAGTCCTGCTGATAGTCCCCAGCGAATGGACATTAATATAATTGGCACCATGACTAAGCTAATGGATCCGCCCTGTGCCCAAAGCGTAAATGTTAATTGGTCTAAAATAATGCCGATTGCTGCGAAAATCGCGATTTCTACGAGCATTAATAAACGTTTGTTGTTCATAACAAATCTCCTCTCTTTTTTCCGATGTAGGATTTGAGAAGGAATAGAAACTGCAAAGCCTGACGACAATTAGAAAAGCACATTCGCGCATGTATGAGCAATAACTCAGCGTCCATACGACATTATCGATAGTACTGACATCGTGTCAGCCTCAACCTAGATGGTGTGACTCGAATGGCTAGACAATAAAAAAAACCGACATCAGGACAGAGCCTGACGTCGGTTAGAAGTCGGTTTCTATCCACATCCCTGCGCAAGTGTTAACTTACAGGTTCGAAGGGTCAGTACATACGTGTACAATCTCAGCCGACAAATCGGCCCCCCTTGTGGGCATACATCTTAAATTGCTAGAACATACTCATTGTACTGAACGCAGCACTATAATTCAACAACAGATTTTTTTGTTTTCATTACGAATCTTTTTGTTTGCCCTATTCGTATAATTTACAAAGGAGCTGATTTTTATGGACAATACGAAAGGCTTGAGCGCACTTAATTATTTTAGCATCTTTTTTGCGCCATTTTTATTACCGATTATCGTCTTTCTAATTTCTCAGGATGAAGAGGTTCGTTATCATGCAAAACGTGCGTTATTATCACATGTAATCCCATTTGTTATTGGTATAATTATTGCTGCCTTTTTCTTATTTACAGTCATCCTTAGTGGCAATGAACCAAATTGGGGTGACACAGTTTTTACGTCTATGTTCCTACTGATGGGCTTATATGCATTAGCCTCATTCTTCATTGTTATTTGGAATGTCATCCAAGGTGTTAAAGTATTGCGCTAATGTTCATAGACACTAAAAATTAGGGTATATTAAACTAATTAAACCATTATCTAAAGGAGTGCAAGCACTATGAATATTGGAAAAATTTTTAAAACGGCCGTAAAAGTTGCCCCGATTGTTTATCCAATCATTAAAAAAATTGTCATTAATAAATCAGCCCTGTCTAACTCTACTACAACAACTCGCAAAAAATAATTAGAAAGAGGTAGCCCTTCGCAACGTGCGAACAAGCTACCTCTTTTTTATTTAATCACAATGGAAGTACGGCTGTAGCCTTCTTTCAGCTTTTCAACATGAAGGATTGCTGGCATTGCGGCTTTTAGTTCTGCAACGTGCGAAATAACTCCAATTAATCGACCTGTTTGCTGAAGATCAATTAAAATATCTATTGCTTTACGCAATGATTCTTCATCTAATGTACCGAAGCCTTCATCAATAAACATTGTGTCAATATGCACGCTCCCTTGCACCCCTTGAATAACATCCGCCATTCCGAGGGCTAATGAAAGTGAAGCATTAAATTTTTCTCCGCCTGATAGTGTTTTGACATCGCGTGTTTGACCTGTATTGCTGTCAAACACATCAATACTTAAACCACTTTGTGCATTCCCTTCTTTTCGCCCTGTACATTGTAAATAATATTGTCCGTCTGATAATATACGTAAACGCTCATTCGCTGCTTGCGTTACTTTTTCCAAATAGCCAATTTGAGCAAAGCGTTCAAATGAAATTTTATGTTCATTTTGACCACGTACTAAATCATAAACATGCTCAACCTTTGAGAGCTTTGCTTTGGATTCTTCAATTTCCTGCGCTACCTGTAATAAACTTGTTAAAGTAGAGCGGCATTGCTTTTCATAGTTTTCATTGTTTTTTAATGCAGACAGTACATCTTCTACTTGTCTATTTACTTGTTGTAGCTGTTGTTCAAGTTCGTTTAAATCCACAAGCTCTTTACCTTCTAATTGTGGCATATCCTCATTAATCTGCACTGTTAATGTGTGCAATTGTTGTTTATACTCTTCCAACGCTTTCACAATTGCTTGGCGCTCTTCTACACGTAGCTTTGCCTGACTATATGCCTCTGGTGTTATAAAGCCTTCTGTTTGGAGAGCTTTATTAAAGCGTTCCTTCGTCTCAACTATTTCATTTTGCAATTCTTTCAGACGGGTCCCTACATTCATTAAGCTCACTTTACATTTTTCTTGGTTTACTTCAGCTTGCTGTAGCTGTATTGTTGCCGTTTCAAATGCTTTTTGTAATAAAGTTAATCGAGTTTTTTCAGATTGCAATGCGTAATTAACATCTTCTACGGTTTGATATTGTGGGAGCATGGCTTGTTTACTTTGCGCTAGCTTCCCTTGTTCCTGCGCTAGTTCTGTTTCGTTTTTGCTTAGGAATGTACGCCCATTTTCTATACGCACCTGCAGCTTTTCAATTTCCTCTATTACTTGTTTTAAACTCGCCTTATTAGCGATTAGTTGCTGCTGCTGTTGCTTTAAAATAGTTAACTGTTGCTGCTGTTGGGCTAACGTTGCTTTATATGCTGGTAGTTCCGTCATAGTTAATGCGTTCGATTCAAGCTGCAGGTGTTTCTTTTCAAAGTTCGCAGTTTCAGCATCTAGCTTTGATTTAGCGGCATAATAGTGTTTCATTTCTTCATCCGCTACTGCACGTAATTGGGCTACAGTTTTTTCATCTACGCTACTCGCTGATTGTGTATGCAGTGACGGATGCTCGGTGCTACCGCATACAGGACATGCATGACCATGCTGTAAATTAGCCGCTAAAAAAGCCGCTTGATTACTACGCATTTGACTTTCTAATTGTGTAAATTCTGCCTGTGCTTTTAATGCGTTTTCCTGCTGCTCATTCGCTGCCGCTGTATAAATTCGAACATTATTTTGTAGCTCAAGCGTTTCCTCTACAAGCTCAATATTGCGTTGTAGCTGCTGATGTTGTAGAAATACGTTTTCATATGCAGCTACTTTAGACTCTAATTCATCAATGTTTGACCGTTGTGTAGCTTGTTCTTCCTTTTTCTTCTGCATTTCCAGCGTTAAATTATTAAATAATCCTTTCGCTTTTTCAACATTAAGCTCTAATTGTTGAATGTTAGCCTGCATAGTTGCCGCGTCATTGTAAATCGGTACGAGTTGCTCAAGCTTAGAAATTGTTTTTACTAATTGTTCACGTTCAGTATCCTTTTCTTTTTCTGCATCAAAAACAGTTTGAGCTTGTACAAATGCTTCACCTGATTGCTGAACGTTCTTTTGTGCTGTTAACACTACTTCGATTTGGCGTTGCTCTTGTTCATATACTTTTTTATATTCAAATTCCAATGGCTCAATATTGCTCGCCCTATTTGCCAGTTCATAACGCTGCTGTTGCTGTTCAAAATGCGTTGCTTGGAGCTGTAATTGATTCAATTGAACTTGACGCTGTTGAAACTTCTCAATACGCTCGTTTAACATTTTCTGTTCGCCAAAACGTTTATTCGCTTCTTTGAGCTGTTCATTTACCGCTTCATATTGCTGTCGAGACTCTATAGCTTGTTCATTATAATAAGTTGCTTCCTCGTCTAATGCGTTTTCCAATTGATACATATTTACTGTTGCTGCATCAATTACACTAAATAATTGTGACTCGCGATTCGGAAGCTTACTTTTAACATCTAAAATATATTGATTTTGTTTCATTTCGGCTTGTGCAAATTGACTTTGTGCATGCGTTCTTTTGTCTTTTAGCAAGTCAACCATTTTAGTGAAGCGCTCCGTCTTAAATATTTTCCTGAAAATTTCTTCCTTATGCTTTGATTCAGATGTTAATAGCTTCTGAAATTCCCCTTGCGGTAACATTACGATTTGATTAAACTGCGATTGTGTTAAGCCGATTAGTTCTTCCACTTTTGCTTGTACTGGTCGCACTTGGAATTTTTCAACGACTGGCTCATTCATGCCACCAGTAATATCATAAAATTCACGTTTTGAGCCTGCTCCATTAGGACCAAATTTACGCCAAATTCGATACGTTCTACCTCGAACCTCGAAAATCAATTCGACTTCTGTGTCCACTTTTTCATCTGCAAAATCACTGCGTAAAAAGTTGGCTTTTTCACGATCTTCACCGCTACCTGTATCATATAGTGCATACGTAATAGCATCAAAAATCGTCGTTTTCCCAGCTCCAGTTGAACCAGAAACGACAAAAATACCGTGTTCATGGAGCTGTGTAAAATCGATTACTTCAGTATCTTTATAAGGACCAAACGCTGTCATTGTTAATTTAAGTGGTTTCATAACATGACCTCCTGTGCTTCACGTTCACCGTCTAATAATTGCTGTAACACTTCGTTATACAGTTCCTTTGTTGCTTCATCCGCATCTTTCCCCGTCATTTCCTGATAAAAGAGTTCAAATAACTCCTCATCGTTCATATTGACGCGACTCATTACTGCAGACTCTGCTGTAATTTGCTGATAAACCGCTGTTCGCTCTACATGTAGTGCATTCGGATAGACCGTACGTACCTGCTCTGTTGCACCCTTCACATAATCTTCATCCGTGAGCTTCACATACACATAGTCTTCATTACGTTGATGCTGTAATAGTTCATCTAGGCTCCCCTTTACTATGCGCATATCACGCAAAGGCTTGAATGAACGTTTTTCCACTTGTACCGAGCCATCTTTCTGTAAATCCACAACTAAATACCCTTTGTCGTGATTCACCTCTGATTCCGAATATTTTAGTGGTGAGCCTGCATAACGAATCGTTTCATTTAATACGTAGTGCGCTTGATGTAAATGACCTAGCGCTGTGTAATTAAACGGTTCGAACAGTGATGCATTAATACATTCGGTACCACCTACTGTTAAACGGCGCTCAGAATCACTAGTATTAGGTTCAGGTAATCCTTGCTTTGTAATAAAAGCATGTCCAATCATAATATTACGTTTCGTCGTATCCATTGATTGTTGAATACGCTCGATAATTTTTGCCATTGCTGCCTCATGTGTTGTAATTTCCGCATCACCAAACACATCACGCACTGTGGAAGGTTCTGCAAAAGGAACTAAATAAAAATGTACATCGCCAAACTCATCCGTTAGCACAACCGGCTCAATGTCGGCAGTTAAATGCCCGACCATATGTAGTCCGCTCGCCTTCATTAAATCACTACCAAAATGCAGGCGTGTTGCGCTATCATGGTTACCGGCAATAGCTACTACAGGTATTTTTTCATCGACAACCAATTGTTTAAATGTCTTATTAAGTAATTGAATTGCTTCTGTTGAGGGAACCGAACGATCATATAAGTCCCCTGCAATAATAATGACGTCGGGCTTTTCTTGTCTAATTTCTTCAATGAATTGCTGTAAAATATAACGTTGATCTTCCGTCATGACAACCCCTTGAACTTGCTTTCCTAAGTGCCAGTCTGCCGTATGGAAAATTTTCATAGCAAAGCCTCCCTTTTCGTTAATAATTCCATTCTATCATGACCGAAAATATAAAAACCACTTTTCACGAACAGACATTCGAGAAAAGTGGTTTTTATTTACAATTTTTTTCGTTTAGTAAGCTTGCTAATCCATACCATTAGAAAGACACATCTCGCCCAAAATTGGGCGAGATGATGTCCTTACTTATGTAGATAAGAAAGTTATACTTTCTTATCTACAAATAAAAACCCTCTTTCTACGACAGAAAGAGAGTTTCCTTATAGCCAAAATGCATAACATACATGTTGATTGGATGATGACGTTTTTGCACAGACGCATCTACAGCTACTTGCTCTGTTTTTCGATCTTCGGATTTTGCATCCTGTTGCAATTGCAAAATTTCCTCAAACGTTAACGGATTTGGTGTTGGCATCGCATTTTCCGGCATTGCTAATGACTCATTGCCTGCGTAGATTTCTAAAAAGGCATTCGCCATCACTCTGTAGCCGTTTTGATTCGGGTGAACATCTTCTACGTTTGGCAAATAGTTCGGTCCAGCCACTTCAAACTGTTTGTATACCGGAACAAATGTCGCTTCGGCAATCTCTGCCTCCTGCTGCAAAATTGCATTCAATGTCACTAGTTGCTTCGTTGTACCTGCTTTTTGAGATTCGTGCACATTCACATAAGGAAAATAATAACCCATTACATAAACCTTGGCATTCGGCGCCTTCACACCGACCGTTTCTAACAGCGTAGCGAAATCCTTACGTGCGGTATTTAATGCGAAATCTGCAGTAAGCTGGGAAAATGACAGTGTTCCGGCATTCGGATTATGAGAAACAAGTCGCAGTAAATCATTCGCCCCTGCTGAAATTGTAATGAGCGTTGCATCTGCTAATAATTCATCTGCCCTCTCCGTCTGCACACTTGCTAATACATTTGCGACCGTATAGCCAGGAAAAGCAAGTTCTTTTGTAAAGTTTGCTAGCTGACCTGAACGTGTGAGCTGTAATGCAATAAAATCTGTGTATCCTGCATCAATTTGCGAATATGGAGTTTGACCGGCCGCTAACGAATCACCGAGCACGATATAATTCTCAACTGCCTGTGCCTTCACTCCTACCGGAAGTAACAAGAAACATGACACCAGGAAAATGAATGAAAGCTTTTTCATTTCGCCACCTGCCTTTATCTCAATAAACATTTGCTAAACTAAGTTAAAATGCCCAGCTACCTTTACGGAAAATCGGCTCAATTGTACCGTCCGCTAATTCACCGTCAATATCCATTTCCCCACTACCAATCATGAAATCTTCATGAGTAATAGATGTATTAATGCCTAGTGACTCTAGCTGACCTTGTTCAAGCTCTCGGCCACCTTCGTAACAAGTTGGATATGCTTCGCCAATTGCTAAATGGTTTGATGCATTTTCATCAAATAAAGTATTGTAATATAAAATTTCGGATGCTGAAATTGGTGACTCATGCGGTACAAGTGCTACCTCACCAAGATAAGCTGAACCCTCATCTGCTGTAATTAATTCCTGCAGTAAATCATTACCTACTTCAGCGTGTGCTTTAACAATTTTACCGCCCTCGAAAGTTAACGTGAAATTGTCAATGACATTGCCTTTGTATACAAGAGGTTTTGTGTTTGAAACGACACCGTTAACACCAAATTTCGATGGCATTGTATATACTTCCTCCGTTGGCATGTTTGCAATAAACGCTGTGCCTTCTGGAGATTTACTACCACCTGTTAGCCATAAATTCTTATCTGGTAGCTCAATCGTTAAATCTGTACCAGGTGCCTTATAAAGTAATTTTTTGAATTTCTTCTTATTTAGTATAGCTGCGCGCGCTTCTAAATTGACCACATGCGCTTTCCAATTTTCAACGGCACTACCTTCTCCGATGCGTACCGTTTTAAAAATGGCATCCCAAAGTGCGGAAATCTGTTGCTCAGCTGGTAACTTAGGGAATACTTTGGCAGCCCATTTTGCAGATGGTACGGCAATAATGGACCAAGCAATATTATCGTTCATTACCGCTTTACGGTAGTTGACGAGTGCTGCACCTGATGCCTTTTGCTGCGCGGAAAGTTTCGCTACATTAATACCCGCAAGTAAATCAGGGTCCTCTGCGTCAATCCAAAGTAGAGCCCCTTTTCGTTCAATTAATTCCTCGCGCTGCGCCACAATCCATTTTGGAAAATTAGCCATTTCCTCAACATCTGCATGCTCGTAAAAGGCACGTTCAAAAGTAGCGTCCGTCAAGTTAACATGCACGCGACCTGCCCCTGCTTCATAGGCTTTCTTCACGACTAAACGTGTAAATTCTAGTGTATCAGTAGATGTATTAATTAATAAATATTGTCCTTGTTGAATGTTTACGCCAACACGTACAGCTAAGTCCGCATATTCGGCAAGCTTTTCTTCAAAAGTCATTACTTATTTCCCCTTTTTCATACTGCTAGATTTTGGTTTTGATTTGCTAAATGTAACACCTTTACTACCAGACTTTGCTTTATAGACTGGTTTTGAGTTTGCTGTTTTATCCGTCGAAGTTGATTTTGATACAGGTACTGTTTTGGAGTTACCCTCTACAAATTCGCCTTGGCTCCAAACTTTTTGAACCGCTTTTTGAGATAAATCGCGTATATACTTTTTATACGTTTTTTCATCATTGTACGATAGTAATGTCAATACTTCACCATCTGCACCAGCACGGCCGGTACGACCAGAACGGTGTGTGTATTGTTCAATTGTGCGTGGTACATCTACATGGATAACATGTGTTAAACCTGAAATATCTAAACCACGTGCCGCAATATCCGTAGCAATTAAAATACGTGCATCACCTTTACGGAATGCGTCTAACGCTTTTTTACGCTCTTCTTTTTTCATATCTGAATGCAATGCCACAATTGGAGCATCACGATACGAAAGCTTATTTTGCTTCATTAATACTTGGTCAATATTGTTAACGAAAGCAAGTCCGCTTAAGCCTTCTGTATTCGCTAAACGACGTAGCATATCCGTCTTATCACGCTCTTCTACTTTTACGAAAGAGTGTACGACTTTACCGAATTTCACCATATCTTCTGGTTTAATTTTAATACGTACTGGCTCGAACATTAGGCGCTCAGCAACAAGTTCGATTTCTTCTGTAATTGTTGCGGACACAACAACTACTTGGCGTCCAAATGCTGCATTGTCGATAAATGACTTCACGACTACGCGGTATTCACGGCTTAGTAGCTGATCGCACTCATCTAAAACTACTGTTTGTACTTCTTTTAATTTCAATTTACCTTGGCGGATTAATTCATTTAAACGGCCTGGTGTCCCAACAACGATTGTTGGTTTTTTCTTTAATTTTTCAATTTGGCGTGCAGAGTTCGCACCCCCGATTAATTGCTGCACTGTAATATCAGTGCCTGCTGTCCATTCTCGGATAACTTCGACGATTTGCATCGCCAGTTCTTGTGAAGGAGCTACGATTAAAGCTTGTGTGCTTTTTTTGCTGCCTTCCACCTTATTTAAAATGGGCAAAACGAAAGCAAGCGTTTTTCCTGAGCCTGTTGGTGATTCTGCTACGATATCTTTACCATCTACCATCGCTGGAATCATTTCGTCTTGGATTTTCATTGTCGTTTCGAACGACCATTTATTTTGTAGTGTTTCGTTTAATAAATTGATTACTGACATATTTTTCTCCACCTTTAGTTCACTTGCGTTTAGTGTACCATATTCTCTTATCTATTCTCGATTATTCCTTCTTTTAAGTAAGCACGATTGCCATGAGTTTTGCATTCTTATCTTTCTCATAAATACCCACAATGAAAATTAACAGGGCCTTTAAGTAAAAAACCTGCCCGAATGTGAGCAGGTTTTTCTACTAATTATTTAATTCATAGCCGCATGCAAGTATTGCCGCTTCTGCTAGTACAATCAGTGAGTCAATATATTGTTCACCGAGTTTTAGTTCTTTATTAACAATGGACAGCTCTGTGCAACCTAAAACGATGCGATCGCAGTTTTGTGCGACCATTGCATCTTCAATTTGCTGCCACTGCTCACGCATTACATCTTTACCCGCTTTGACATACTCATAAATGACAGACATGACAAGTTTCTGCGTTTGTGCGTCTGCTACTACTGGGACAATGCCTACTTCTTCAAGCGCACATTGATATACCTTTGAAGCGATTGTGCCATCTGTTGCTAAAATGCCGACGCGCTTTGCACCAAGGTTTGCCGCGCGCTTCGCCGTTTCACGAATCATATGCAGCATCGGCACTGGTGAAGCCTCCTGCATTTCATCATAAAATGTATGCGCCGTATTACAAGGAATACAAATTAAGTCCGCGCCAACTGATGCTAGCTTTACTGTGTCACGCTGTAGCACTGGGACTGGATTTGGTTTTGAGTGATCTAAAATATAAGCTGTACGGTCAGGAATGGTTGTGTCATTATCAATAATCGTGTGCATATGCTCCTGATCCGCGCTCGCCTTCGTACGACGGACAATCATTTCACCAATGAACATTGTTGCCAGTGGGCCGACGCCGCCAATAATACCTAATGTTTTTTTCATGTTATTCTGTCAGACCTTTGTTGTTAAAATATTTCTTGTATTTACGGTAATAGTTTAAGCTATTTAGCGTTAATTTTACCCATCGTTTCGCATTCATATCCTCTTTGTAGAATAATGAATTCGTATATTTACCTTGGCGAATTAAGCTTTTCGCTTCCATTTTTAATTTTTCATTTATTGCATATTTAAACAATACGCCATTTGGAATAATCAACCACAAATGCTTGTTTTCTGCATATGTCAGCTCTTGCTTTAAGTTCAGCATGTGATCATCTGCTACGTACTTCATCAAATTATAACCAGCTGCTGTTACATAGTAGCTAGAACGGCCGTTGCGTAAATTAATTTCAAAAAGCTTGTACTTTTTATCGCGTACATCGTATTTCATATCGAAGTTGGCAAAACCTGTGTAGCCAATATCTTCTAGGAAGTAGCGTACTTGGTCCATAAGCTCTTTGTCGTATGTAGTAACGATGGCTGCATAGCTTCCGATACCTTCTGGTGAATGCTCTTCTAAAATAGGATTACCTAAGCACATTAATTTCACTTTACCATCTTTACCAACGTACGCATTTAGTACACGCATATAAGAATCATCACCAGGGACGAATTCTTGGATAATCATTGTATCCTGATAGCTTGAGCTATAAATGGCTTTTAAGATTGCTGTTTTTTCCGGTTCATCATGTGCAACGAAAACTTTTTTCTTCCCTGGGAAAGAACAAGCCCAGTACTCAACAGAGTTTGATGCTTTTATAATGATAGGGTATTCAAATGGAGGTGTGAAATCTGAGTAGTTTTCTGCCGTTACTGTTGTTGTACCTGGATATAGGAACTCATACTTTTCACACATTTTATAGAAGTTTTCTTTTAGTAAAATTTGATCCATTAACGACTCGTCAATATAAGGTATTGTGAAATATTCTTGCAGCGCTGGCTTATTTTTAATAATCAGCTTTGCATAATCATCCCCACATGCTAATAATAAAAGCTTTTTATTAGTATATTGCTGCGCGACTTTTTTTAGGGCGGGCACAAATACTTCTTGTTCGTTCAAACGATCAATCTGTTGGAAATTAAGGATACGGCTATCTTGTGTCGCCGTTAAATGAGAACGACCAAGTACTAAAGGTTTTAGTCCATACGCTTCGTAAAATGCACGGGCCATTCCATATGCATTCATATCTGATCCTAATAATATCGGTAAAAATGGTTGTTCCATTGCCATTGTTATTTTCAACTCACTTTAGTTTGTTAGAATTTGAACGACTCTACTCGACCAAAATAGCCGAGTTGATGTCCTTACGTATGT
The DNA here is from genome assembly GCF_038003525.1 of Solibacillus sp. FSL H8-0538. NCBI lineage: Bacteria > Bacillati > Bacillota > Bacilli > Caryophanales > Caryophanaceae > Solibacillus > Solibacillus sp. FSL H8-0538. Next base: position 3,240,972 of record NZ_JBBOPI010000001.1, read on the forward strand.
GGATGAGGATTTCACATCCACTGAATTTTAGTTTATCATATTTTTTCAGATGGTCACGCTTAAAGTATATGATTTGTGATGTTTTTGTGACGTGATGTTTTATCCGCGAAAATTTGTGATTTATCCGCCAAAATTGGGTGGATATCCGCGTAATTTGAGTGGATATCCGCCAAACCGCAAAAGAGTTGCTCAAAATTACAATGGGCTACTTCCGGCGGTGCTAGCTTTGTGTTAATCGGCATGACCGTTAGCCCAGCTAGCTGCACCCCATAGTAAATTGCCATAAATACGTCCGAGTTCAAAGTATACTGCGCAACAATCTCGCCTTTTTGGTATCCTTGACGCGTAAAATAATTAGCTACTTTTTTCGCATAATTATAAAGCTTACGGTACGTCCACTGACTGTTCTCAAAAACGATTGAAGTTCATTCGGTCTACTAAGTGCATGTTGCGTTAATACATTTGTTATAAACATATTGAGACCACGTTTATTTTAAAAAGTTTTAAAATAATTTCTTTAAAGTGCAGTTGAATACCGTTTTTAACTAGTGTTCCTTCTGTTTTATTCTATTTTTGTACACAGTTCATTGTACCGAGAATGGCCATTCGTACGATTACATAAAGTGTAAAAATCATTTTTTTAAGTATAATAAGATTAGCAATAGAAGTTTTTTGAAAATCTAAAAAGAGTCGGTGATGAATTCATGCAGTACGCACTTTTAGGAGATTTCCATTCTCATTTTAAAAATACAAAAAAAGTTTTAAAACACATTAAAAAGACGGCTCCTAACGCTACGATTATTGGCTTAGGGGATTTATATGAATGTAGGATTAGTAAGAAGAAAGCTCAAACAGTAAGAAATGTTGCTCTTGAGGATGCCGCAATTATTTCAGATAAATTCGAAAGCCTAATAACGTTTCCTTCTATTATTGGCAATCAAGAAGAACGCATTGCACTTGTAACTGGTCTTCAGCGCTTCCTCAATTACGACGAAAAAATATTTATTGAACAGGCTACTCTCGTGCACGGGCATCAATTCGAATGGGACGAGCAGTTCGAACCTACCTTCCCAGAAGTGGGAACACCGCTATTATTTTTCGGGCATAGTCACCGAGCTGCCATTTATATAAATGATGTACGCCGTTCAGTCACGTATGATACGCCACTTGATGTAAAGGATCAGCCGTATAAGATTAATGTAGGCTCCATCGTAGAAACCGCCGAATGGTGTTTATATGATAGTGACGCCATGACCGTAACTTTTAAGCGTTCAAAAGATGTTACAGCTAAAAAATAAGAGGTATCCAAGGACGCCTCTTATTTCATATATTGCGTTTTATTTTGTACAAGTATTTGTTGTAGTTGCTGAAGCTTATCAATAACAATTTTAGATGAAATTGTTAAATCCTCTAAATACGTTTCTGCTAATTCTTTTTTGCCACTTGTGTAGGCATTAACCGCTTTTTTCGCGATATCATAAACATCTAAATACGGTGCCTCTAGCTCTCGGTAAGCTCGCTCCTTTGATAAAATTTCCTTCCCCATGCCGTAATACCACTGCCCCAAATTGGATTCACGCGGCGATTCAATATTAAGCTGTTCCATTTGCTCAAATCCTAGCAGCAAGTTATAAATTTTCCAGCGCCATAGTAAATGGTCAGTAATAGCTACCTCAATAATATCTTCCTGACTAATAATAATGTTTTTTGAAATCGTAGTTGAACGATATTCATCAATCATTTTACTTAAACGATAAATAGCAGTCCCGGTTTCAAAGGCAATTTCTTTACTACGAATCGTACTTTCTGCAATGTTTTTATTGCGCTGTGCCACTTCAGACGCAGACGCCGCTTGTTCCTTTGTCGTTAAGGTAAGTTCCTCAAAGCGTGCCCCTTGTGTTTGCAATGTTGTGTTTAAATCGGCTAACGTTTTCGTAATTTGAAGAACATCAGACACACCGATATGTAAGTCAGCTGCTGATTTCTTCGTTAAACGGTCAATATTTTGCGTAATCACTAACAACTCTTGGATATCGGCATTAATGGACTGGACAGAACGCTTAGTACCATCTGCTAATTTTCGTACTTCTTCGGCTACAACAGCAAAGCCTTTTCCAGACTCCCCAGCACGTGCAGCCTCAATGGACGCATTTAATGCTAGCAGATTCGTTTGGTCTGCAATTCCTTGAATGAGTTCCATCACCTTTGATACACTTTTTACACGCTCTACTAATCTTGCTACGTCGGTCTGTACAGCTTGCTGACCTTCGTCCGTATTTTGTAAAATCGTTGTTACCTGCTGAAGAGACATTAAGTCATTATTTAACTCCACAAGAGATACTTTCGTATGTGTTGAAATATCTCCAACAAAGGCCGCTATTTCTTCAATACTTGCGTCTAGATCGCGCATCGAATCATTAGCAGATAATACATCCTTCTGCTGTACTTCTTGGAACTGGATTAATTCTTTAATTTGGTCTAGCTGCGTATTATACTTAATAATTTCTCCAAGGCCATTTACAACAGAGCCTCCTTGAATTTCAATATACGTTTCAACAATTATTTGAATATCAATTGTTACAAGACTATCATACGCCAGTAGCGTATCGAGCATTTTCCGATGATCATGTCCACACTCTTTCACAATTAGTGGCAGGATTAGCTGGTTGATAAGCGTATACGCTGAAATCATCCAATTTGGAAGCACGCCAATACGCGCGTGGGTATACGCTATTTTACGACGTTTAAAGACATACTCAATGCTCAACTCATCTTCAAAAAGACTCGTAAAATGGCGGTCAAATGTAATTTTCAACCGTTCTACACTGGAGTTATCATTAATAATCTTTTTAAATTCCGAAATTTCCAGCAGCCGATCATAAAAGCTATCTAAAATATAGTTTCGATTTTCCTTATAAATTCCATGTAGAAAATTTACGGAATTGCGGCGAATATGCGACAGCGCAAGGAAATCTAACTTTTCTTTAAAGCGTTCGTTTGCTTGAATATCCGAATCTGTCTCCTGCGAAAAATATTTATAGTTATCAATACTTTTGTTTTTTCCAAACATTGTACTCTCCCCTTCTTCTTTTCAATTACACTCCTTGACCGCGTTTCAAAATTCAGAAAAATTCATTAATCTTATTTTACATTTCCAGTAGTATTAAAGATATACTTTTTTATTCTTATTATGTATTTTTTGAAACATTTACAAAATATATAGTTCTCTGTGCACTGATTAGCCCCAGATTTTTTACTAATTCTATTAATTCAATAGCTTTTACTGCTCCTAAACCGAAAAAAATATACCTAACATACCCAAATCAGGTATTGCTTTCTCCACTTCATATTAAACTGCTCAACCCCTTTTAATTTTCCATAAGAAAGACAAAAAATAGCTATGACATAGGCGTTGTCATAGCTACTTTTCTTATCTAAATACTTAATCCTCAGGCAGTTCATCTTCCATACCAAATTTCTGACGGAAGCCGCATTTTTTACATAGTTCTTCTACTGCTTCACGTCTTGAGAAGCCATCTACTAAATTATTCGCACGATCGCTTTCAATAATATCCCCGAATGATCGCTCATGTACATTCCCTAAATTAATAACTCCTTCACCGTCTAAACAGCAAGGGACTACAGAACCGTCCACTAAAATAGCGGCATGTGTACGAAGCGCATGGCAGAACCCTTTACCTTCATCCGCTTTTTCAAGTAAGCTTGGCCAGCGGAATTCATGGTCTTGATTTAAGTAAATATTTTTCGCGATTTTTACACCCTTACCTGGTTCTACTCTTTCTTCAATACGATAATCCAGTTCATACTCTTTTTCTAAAATATCGAGCGTTTCACGGTTTCGACGCGCTGCAAGATCTGTCACATGCTCGCGTTGCAGGTTCCATAAACGATACGAAATGATGACATTATGCTGGCGTACATCGCGTACAAACTCTAAAATATCACCTAAATATTTCTCGCGGTTTTCAGAGCCCTCATGCCCATCAAAGCTATGCAGCGAGAAATTAATTTGCCGTAGTGCCGGCTTACCAAGTAGTTTGTCACGGTTTTTCTTGATAAGCGTGCCATTTGTTGTAATATTAACTTTAAAGCCCTTCTCATGCGCAATATCAAGTAGTTGGCCAATCCGTGGATGTAACAGTGGCTCACCTTTTACATGTAAATAAATATATTTTGTATACGAACTAATTTCGTCTAAAATATTCGCAAACTGTTCTACTTTAATGAGACCCTTCGCGCGCTCAGTCGGTGGACAAAAGCTACAAGCTAAATTACATACACTTGTAATCTCAATATAAACTTTCTTAAATGTTTTCAAAGCACTTGCTCCCCGTTCTATAAAAGGTTTCAATTACGCCCTAGCGTACTTTCCATTGTAACAAATTTCAAACATTGACGTTAAAAAAGTGACTTCCGGCGAAATTGGGAAATCACCATTCTAGTTGTTATGTATATTTACTTATGTTGTACGTTTCACTACGACAAAAAAGAATAAAGGGAAAAGAGCTAGGGATTGTCCTATTTCTCCAGTACCTTTATCCTTTGGGTTTACAAGATACTTCTTTAAACTACATACGTGGTTGATTTTCTTTTTTTACTTCCTCAATATTCGTATCACTATAAACTGCCGTTCCATATCCACCTTTTTTTGCAAGCATTTCTTTTACTTCATTATAAGACAAGCCTGACTCTGCATTTTTTCTTTTTACTTCATCAATATCGGTTCCAGAAGACGTAAATTCCCCTTGGTTGTTATTGGTCATAAAGACACCTCCAATTCCATATGCCTTTATGTTCCCTCAAAAAAAATATATTATGAATCGGCTATTTTGATGAAATTAGTTCACTTCTTATTTTTTTTACTTTTATCGATTCTGTGGTATTCGGAAATTTGAATTACCCGGACATTTCTTGTATTCAGGTCGTGATAAATTCCTCTACTATCCGTAAAAACTATATATTGATCCCGTTCACTTTGAATTAACCGTTCTGCATTTTCTTGCGATTCCACATGAATAAACCTTCTGATATAATGCGCTTCGTCAAAGAAGTACGTTATTTTAAATTCCTTCATCATAATTTTTCTCCTTAAATGTATTCCCTATAAACAGGTGCATCCACTTTTCTTTTATGCTACCCAAAATGAAACACTTAAAGTCAATACCAGCATCTGACTTAAGGAAGTTTGAAAAAATGCGTCATTTGGACACTCTCTTCATAATGAACATAATATGTAGTGACAGCTATTTTGAACGGAGGTGGTTACATTGATTCACAAAGTTAAACCTGCGGAAACACTGACTCAAATTTCAAGAGATTATTGTACGCCACTATCCACAATCCTTAGTGCAAACTCAACTATTAATCCGAATGTAATTTATATTGGTCAATCCATTATTATACCTGGATTCCCTAATCCGAATACAATTCCATATCAACTCGAAATTTCAATCACTAATCGTTGGTTACGATTAGTAAAAGAAGGTGCAATACAAAAACAGTACCCAATTGCTGTTGGAAAAATGCTTTCCAATACACCTGTAGGAAATTACATTATCATAAAAAAGGAGCCTAACCCCGGCGGCTCATTTGGAACAATGTGGATAAAATTATCAAAAGAACATTATGGTATTCACGGAACAAATAACCCAAGTTCAATTGGTAAAGCAGCATCACATGGGTGTATTCATATGCATAATGAGGACATAGATGAGTTAGCACGTATGATTGCTATCGGAACCATAGTTTTAATACATGCCTAATTGCAAAAAGAGGTTACTAGCAAAAGTCAGTAAAATCGACTTTTTGTGAGTAGCCCCTTTTTATGGCTAAATTTTTTTCAAACAACACATTTTCGTGTTTAATGTTTATCGAGAATTCTTTTTCCCGTCATATGAATAAATTATCAGTTTACCTTCTTTATATGTCTCTACATGAACAGGACGCCCCCATAGCTGATAAATATACGGGAGGACATGTTCTAAATAATGCGGATCTAGCTCCATTCCTTCGTAGCCGTGTTTTAAATACAATTCACCATTTCGTAAATAATCGCCATTTTCTACGACGATATATGGAAAACCACCATTCACCCGCATCAATACAAGTTGATCACGTACTTGTTCATAATCTTTATCTGTAATTCGATATTCATTTCCCTTTTTTTCAAATAAATACAGATCTTCTTGCTTCACCAAGTCCTTTGTTAAATAGTTTCGGATAAAGGAGATGTCTGATTCAATTTCCCGTACTTCAAACATTTTTTCACGACCAGAATTCGGGGTGACTCCCGCTTTTCGCATTTCTTCAGTTGGGTGATTGTATCTGTTCTCGATATCTTCAAAAATTTTCAGTCCCAAATAATATGGATTTATTGTTGTTTTTGACGGTTGAACAACCCCGGCATTTAACTTCGCATATTCAATTGTTTCTGTCGTTGTCAAATTTAGTTCCCTCATGATACGTTGATGCCAGTAGGAAGCCCAACCTTCATTCATTATTTTTGTTTCTAACTGTGGCCAAAAATAAAGCATTTCCTCACGCATCATCGTCAATATATCTCGTTGCCATTCTTCTAGCTCCGTGCTGTACTGTTCAATAAATAGTAATAGATCCTTTTCAGGTTTTGGTGGGAACCGTTTCTTTTTTGGAAGGATGGGCTTCTCTTCTCTGTCTTTTTGATCTAGGCCCCAAAGATCATCGTATCGTGTTTTTGGCACAATGACCTCCTCTTCAACTTCTTCATAATCGCTCTTTAACAGCTTTGGTCGTAGTATAGATGGATCAATATGCTCTTGGATAGCTAATACGGCATCTAAAAACCGTTCGACTTCATCTTTCCCATAAAGCATTTCATAGCCTGCTATTCGTTCAGCTGTTGCCGTCATACTCTCGACCATATCTTTTCTTGTATTGGAGAAACGAATATTATTTTTAAAAAAGTCGCAGTGCGCCAAGACATGCGCAATGATTAACTTATTTTGTGTTAACGAATTTGAGTCGAGTAAAAATGCATAACAAGGATCTGAATTAATAACAAGCTCGTAAATTTGACTTAATCCTAAATCATATTGTAGCTTCATTTTATGGAATTGTTTTCCAAAGCTCCAATGGGTAAAGCGCGTAGGCATACCATATGCTCCAATTGTATAAATGATATCTGCAGGACAAATTTCATAACGCATTGGATAAAAGTCAAGACCAAACCCGGCGGCAATTTCCGTAATTTCATTAATTGCCCGGTGAAGCTCTTTTTCCATTAATCTAATCCCTTCGCGTGAATTTTTAAAGAATGAATAATTGACACTAACCAGTTCTAGATTATGTCTCCACTTTATGGAATAAACTTTTCAATGCTTCATAAACATCACTTTTTTGTTTCAAAATATAATGACGAAACTTCGGATTCTCAATTTTTTTATAAGTTGCCATTAAAGTCGAATAACGGCTATGTGTATTTACTTCTCCATACCCGAACATACTCGATACTTCCATTAACTCCTGGACTAATTTAAAGCATCCCTCATTGTCCCCTGACATGTTTTCTCCGTCTGAAAAATGAACAGGATAAATATTATATTGGACTGGATTATATTTCTGCCTAATAAGCTCTAATGCCACTATATAGGCGGACGAACAAATCGTTCCACCGCTTTCTCCTTTCGTAAAGAATTCTTCCTCTGTCACAACTTTTGCTATCGTATGATGAGCGATAAATTCAATTTCAACGGTTTCATACTTGGAACGTAAAAATCTTGTCATCCAAAAGAAAAAAGTTCGCGCGCAATATTTCTCAAATTTCCCCATGGAACCACTTGTGTCCATCATCGCAAGGACTACTGCCTTCGATTCAGGCTTCACAACCTCATCCCATGTTTTGAATCGTATATCGTCATTATGAATAGGGGCAATCGCTGCTTCCCCTTTCATGGCATTACGTCTAATAGCTGATAAAATTGTTCGCTTCTTATCGATATTGCCCATAAGTCCTTTTTTTCGTATATCGTTAAATTCAATTTTTTCGGTTGTAGTATCCGACTTTTCTTTCTGTTGTAGGTTGGGTAACTCTAATTCACTAAATAACATGTTTTGTACTTCTTCCATGCTGACTTCTGCCTCATAGTAATCTTCCCCAGCGGTATCTCCTGCTTCTTTTCCTTTCCCAGGTCCTTTATTACCTGGCTGAGCTTCGCGGGCTACTAAATCGCCTACTTTACTATCTCCTTGTCCTTGACCAACATGTTTTGATGTATCGTTGTTATAACGAATTTTATATTCGTCTAAAGACCGGATAGGAATTTTAATAACCTCACGTCCATTAGACATAACAATACTTTCTTCAGTTATTAAATCCGGCAAATTATTTTTAATCGCTTCTTTTACTTTTTCTGTATGACGCTGTTGATCCTGATACCCTTTACGATGGAGAGCCCAATCTTCCTGAGAGATGATAAAATGCTTATTCTGATGTTCACTCATTTTTAATCCCACCCCATCAAATCGATTTCGCTTCACCAAATTTCTACTGCCCTTCGATGAAAACGACCTTTCTTATAATATGAGAATTTTCAGACTTCTTTAACTAGATTTAGAAAATAAAAAAAAGAGCGGTCCCCAAACTTTATTGGACACCCCCCTTTAAACATTAACGATTGAGTAAACTACCGACATATTGCAATAATTCATTTGCCGATGTTGAATTGTATCCATGTTCATTAACAAGCGTTGCAATCACTTCATTCATTTTTTTAAGCTGCGATTCATCCGGTGTTTTTGATGAAGTCGTAATTTTTACAACGTCTTTTAAATCCGTAAACAGTTTCTTTTGAATCGCTTCTCGTAATCTTTCATGAGAGTTGTATTCAAAACGTTTTCCTTTTCGTGCAAATGCTGAAAGGCGAATTAAAATTTCCTCGCGAAAAGCCTTTTTCGCATTTTCTGAAACACCGATTTGCTCTTCTATTGAACGCATTAATTTTTCATCTGGATTCATTTCTTCCCCTGTTAAAGGATCTCGAATTTTATTTTTATTACAATATGCCTCTACATTATCGAGGTAATTATTCATTAATGTTTTCGCAGATTCCTCATACGAATACACGAACGCTTTTTGCACTTCATTTTTCGCAATTTCATCGTATTCTTTTCGAGCAACTGCAATATAATTCATGTATTTCGCCCGATCTTCCTGAGAAATCGACGCATGTTGATCGAGTCCATCTTTCAGTGAACGTAACACGTCTAATGCATTAATCGATGGTACTTCTTTACGAATAATGGCAGAAGAAATCCGATTAATAATATAACGCGGGTCAATCCCATTCATACCTTCGTTCGGATACTCTTTTTTCAATTCCTCTACATCAACTGAGTTAAATCCTTCTACACTTTCACCGTCGTACAGACGCATTTTCTTCACAAGATCAATACCTTGTTTTTTCGGTACGTCAAGCCTTGTTAAGACGGAGAAAATTGCAGCGGCCTTTAATGCATGCGGCGCGATGTGAACATGAGACAAATCGCTTTCCTTAATCATTTTTTGATAAATCAGTTCTTCCTGGCTCACTTTTAAATTATAAGGAATTGGCATCACGATAATTCTAGAGTGGAGTGCCTCGTTCTTTTTATTTGAAATAAACGAACGATACTCCGTTTCATTCGTATGTGCAACAATTACCTCATCTGCACTAATTAATGCAAATCTACCCGCTTTAAAATTGCCCTCTTGCGTTAATGATAATAAGTTCCATAAAAACTTTTCATCTAGTTTAAGTATTTCTTGGAATTCCATCATGCCTCTGTTTGCCTTGTTTAATTCTCCATCAAAACGATACGCACGCGGATCTGATTCAGAACCGAATTCTGCAATTGTTGAAAAATCAATGCTTCCTGTTAAATCTGCAATATCTTGAGATTTTGGATCAGAAGGAGTGAATGTACCGATTCCAACTCGTTTGTCTTCCGAAAAAATAATACGCTCAATCATGACATTTTCTATACGTCCATCGTATTCCTGTTCAAGTAACAGCGTATTTAAAGGAGATAAATTCCCCTCTATACGAATTCCATATTCTTGAAAAAAATCCTCACGCAAATGATGCGGAATAAGGTGGAGTGGATCCTCATGCATCGGACATCCTTTTATGGCATAAACTGCCCCTTCGTCCGTACGCGAGTATTGCTCAAGCCCTCGTTTTAACAAAGTGACAATTGTGGATTTCCCCCCACTTACGGGTCCCATTAATAATAAAATTCGTTTTCGAACATCCAATCTTCTAGCTGCTGGGTGGAAATATTCCTCCACTAGTCGTTCAAGTGCTGTTTCAAGCCCAAAAATTTCCTGACCAAAAAAGCGGAATAATTTTTGTCCGTTTCGTTCCTCTAATCCGGCGACTTTGATCATATTGTACACACGTGAATGAGCTGTTTGAGCAACTTCTGGTCTTTCTCTCAAAATCCTTAAGTAATCCGCAAATGTCCCTTCCCACTTCAGTCTGTTCTCTTCTTCCCGGTAGTTCTTGACCTTATCTAGAATGTTGATTGTCATCCCTCCATTCAGGGTGATTTTTATAACATAGTATGAAATAGGAGAAATTATGATGCCTAATACTGTTTCATTATTGACTTTTCTTTCGATAACAAAAACTTCCATATAACAATTATTAATTTAAAGGACGAACAGAATAGGCATTTTACGCATTCCCACCGCTTTTGCAATGGCAATAACAAGCAAAAAGAATAACAGCTAATTTTTTGGGTGTTTATCAAAAAATGCGCTTTAATTTAAAAGAAAGTGTACAACTTTATAAGCACATGGAACGGAAGGCGGGGACTCCTGCGGGAAAAGCGTGAGCCTTGAGACCCCGCACGAAGCGAAGCGGAGGAGGAGGCTCAAGCCACGCCCGCGGAAAGCGTCCGCCTGGAGTGTAATGTGCTGTCAAGTACAAATTTTGTTGTAGAGCCATTTTTATAAGCCAATATTTTTTTTAGTTTAAAATAAAACGACGAGCATCTACGTGTTGTAGTATGTCGTCGTTAAGAATGATTTGCAGTAAACTTTTCAGCGTTTACTATTTCAATATTTGTTGGTCTTAAAAGAGTTCAAATCATTTTTAACAATGCTTCTTCTCCAATCATTCCTTTAACAATTCCATGTTGCTCTGCCTCATAGGTGATGGACTCAAGTGGTGCCTGTAACAACTGATCAATCGTTTTTACACCAACCGCACGACCCGCAATTATTTTCCGATCTGCTAACTGACTATTCAAAAGTCCAACATCCAATGCACCACACATAATATAGCCAATGTCATTTGAAACCGTTAACAACGTCGTTTTCGGTAAATAAACAGTAACAGCAGTAAACATATGACCTTGAATATTTAGTGTTTCCGTTGAAACCACCTAATTCACCCCTTCCTTCTATATACATATGGGATTGGGCAAAAGGTGTGCTTATTTTTATGATGATTTACCTTATAGACGTGAAAATGCGTTTTGAAAATACCTTAATGCCATTGTCTAATTGGCACTCTTGTATATTCGTAGCGCTTAATAATCACACTGATCTTTTGATGCCAGTCATTACAGAGCTTAAATACTTCCTTATATTCATCCGAATCTTTAGTCAGTGATTCTTCATTTTCCATAAATACATATTCTACGGTAGGGTTTGATAGATCATTGACTACCATTTTCAAACTAAGTTTTGAAACGGTTTCATCCTCCGATTCTTTATTTGCCTCATCATTTGAATTTACAACATAAATTTCAGGACCTCGCTCTCTTTCCCCCCCAAGTAACCCATCCTTAGGAAATAGAGATAGAATACGTCCATCTTCTACAATTGCTGCTTCTAGTATTTTAGTAAAAGGGTATTTTTTCCTTTCAAAACGAGAATCTACATCTTCTCTGTTTGCTATATAGAGCGTAGTTGTCACTTCATCCATTATTAATGCATTTAAAAAATCGGAGGATAATATATATTCGGTATATGAAACTTCTTCCACCAATTCTTCAGCACGCCTTCTAATTTCAGCATTTCTTCTATCAGTCTGGATTTTTGTCTCTATTCTGGCCCATAGCAACATCCCTAATGAAATGATTAAGAAAAACACGAATGCTCCAGTAGTATTCATTGATAATGCTAAGAGAAAACTAACCGTGCATAATACATATAAGAGTACTATTTTCATTCACATTCCACCTCATCACTCATATTCGTTTTTAACAGACACAACTTGTCCAAAATAGGGAAAGTTCATGTCCTTACTTCGGTGCATGAGAAAGCTATACTTCCTTATCCACTAATAACGTTCAACTATTATAGAGAATACTATTCATAAAATTCTATTTATATTCTCATCTTAAAAAAAACATATGATTTGTATTAATTATTTGTAAGTTGTAAATACTTATTAGAAAGACACATCTCGTCCAATATAGGGCGAGATGATGTCCTTACTTATGTAGATAAGAAAGTTATACTTTCTTATCTATCATAATAGGAGGTGTGATATTTTATGGCTACAGATGTGCTATGTGAAGTTAACAACTGTACGTATTGGGGCTCTGGAAACAAGTGTAATGCAGCTGCTATTTATGTTGTAACGAATCGTCTTGATAATGAAGCAGCTAATAGCGAGGAAACGGATTGCAAAACATTTGAAATGAAAGAGCACCATTCCTGAGGGAACCACTAAGTGATTTCCTTATACTTCCTACTAAATGTTTTCATTCCCCGAGGCTCATGAATTTATAATTCCTGAGCTTTCCCTTTAGATTTGCTGTGGATTCATAGGTCCTTTATATACTTTAGTTTGTACTAGTAGTCAGCTAGTTTTGAAATTCTATAAAATGCCTCGTGTATTTGTGCAATGAGTAGGCGCAATTTATTTTTAGTGGCTAAGAAAGGACATCAACTCGCCCTATTTTGGGTGAGTTGTGTCTTTTTAATATTTAATAAGCGTTTTGTATAAGGCGAAAAGCGAAAAGCTATACTAACAATTATAGTAGCATGAGGAAACGAGTAGCTAGGAGGAACTAATTTTGAGCATGAATGAAAATGCATTGTCCATTTTTGCCCTAGGTGGCATAAGTGAAATCGGTAAAAACATGTATGTTGTACAATACGCAGATGATCTCGTCATCATCGATTGTGGCGCTAAATTTGCGGATAAAAACTTGTTAGGAATTGATTTAATTATTCCCGATATTTCTTATTTACAAGAGAATAAGGATAAAATTAAGGCTTTAGTCGTTACGCATGGACATGAGGACCATATTGGAGGCATTCCTTTCTTTTTAAAAAAATTAAACGTCCCCATTTATGCCACTCGTTTTACACTCGGATTAATTGAGATAAAGTTAAAAGAGCATAAACTACTTAGGGAAACAGAGTTGATTGAGATTAATTCAGATTCCCATTTAGACTTTGGGGAGATTGTTGTGAGCTTTTTTAAAACGAGCCACAGTATACCTGATTGTCTAGGAATCGTCCTTCATACACCGGAAGGAAAAGTTGTTCATACTGGCGACTTTAAATTTGATTTAACCCCAGTAAATAATCAATATTCAGATATTCATAAAATGGCTAAAATCGGTTCACAAGGAGTGCTAGCCTTAATATCCGAAAGTACCAATGCCGAGCGCCCTGGTTCTACCCCATCCGAACAACTAGTTGGGGAGCATATTGAAGAAGCGTTTATGAAAGCAAAGCGCAGAATCTTTATTTCTACCTTCGCTTCGAATGTAAGTCGTATACAACAAATCGTTGATGCAGCAATTAAAGCGAATCGTAGGCTTGCATTGCTCGGTCGTAGTATGGTGAATGTCGTTTCTGTTGCAATGGAACGTGGGTATTTAAACGTTCCAAATTGGATGTTGGTCGATGTACGTGATGTCAGTAAACTCCCGCCTGAAAAAGTCGTGATTTTATGTACCGGAAGTCAAGGGGAACCATTAGCCGCACTTTCTCGCTTATCAAGTGGAAACAATCGTGATATAAAGATTATTCCTGAAGATACCGTTATTTTCGCAGCGTCACCGATACCTGGAAATGAAAAAGGTGTCTCAAGTATTGTAGACAACCTGTTTCAATTAGGAGCCAATGTCATTTATGGGTCGTCAACTATAACAGGAATGCATGTGTCTGGTCATGGTTATCAGGAAGATTTAAAACTTATGCTTACCTTAATGAAACCAAAATATTTTATTCCAGTTCACGGAGAGTATAGAATGCTTCACCTCCACCGGTTGTTAGCTGAATCAGTAGGAGTAGAAAAGGGAAATACATTCATTTTAAAAAATGGTGAGGTTGTTGATATTAAAAATGCGCTGGCTCGTCAAACTCGAAAAGTACCTGCTGGAGATACTTATGTAGACAATATGGAAATCGGCGAGGTTGGGGAGATTGTGCTACGCGACCGTAGACAGCTTTCTGAAGACGGAATGGTCGTAATTGTTATTACAATCAATAAGATTGACGGAACATTGGTTTCTGAACCTGATACGACTTCCCGCGGATTCGTATATGCTAAGCGTTCTAGAGAGCTCATCGATAACATGAATGAAGTTACGAAAGCTACTGTAAATAATTTCAATGAAGTGAATATCATTGGCATGAAAAGGGCTATTAAAAAGTCAGTCGGACAATTTATATTTGAACAGACGAAGAGAAAACCTATGATTTTACCGATAATTATTGAAATCTAATAAAAAAGTAAGTGAAAAGTCTATTTAGAATTTTTCACTTACTTTTTTGTGCATGGCTAAGAGGCTGAATCAAACATCGGTTTCCACAAACTTTTGGGACAGCCCTTCTCACATTCAAATAAAATTTTTATTTCCTATTAAATCCTTCTTGCACCCACTGACAAAACAACTCATAATCGCTTTTTACTTGTTCTTTATATGTGATTGAAGCGAAAATAATTTGAGCGCAAAATGTTTCAAAATCATCACCAATTGCATTCAAAATTTCTTCCTCGCTATGATGGGAAAACAATT
This sequence comes from Solibacillus sp. FSL H8-0538, assembly GCF_038003525.1. NCBI lineage: Bacteria > Bacillati > Bacillota > Bacilli > Caryophanales > Caryophanaceae > Solibacillus > Solibacillus sp. FSL H8-0538. The sequence goes on from NZ_JBBOPI010000001.1 coordinate 3,255,999, forward strand.
CCGATTCAAAATCAACATCTGCTCGAGCATGAATCTTCGCTGTAATTTTCCCCATAATTTCTAGCGTCGCATCAAAATCTTTTAGCGTTACTAGTTGATCTGCTTTTACTTTCTTTTTATAAGGTGATCTTTCACGAACGTAGAAATGGCGGTCATCTATTGTCAAATAACCTAAGTGCGGGTCTTCTAAATGGTGCATGGCCTTTTGTGTTGCCACTACTCGTTCCCCTTGATGTTCATATTTCGTCCAAAACTGTTCTCTATACGGTAGAAAATAGGCCGGAACAGGCGAACGTACTTCTTTTACTTCTAGTACTAAATCATCTACTCCATTCGCTTCCTTACCACCTTCAATTAGAATATAGTAACGATTTAAACCGATTGAAGCAGTTCCAGTGCCATACTTTCGTGCGATATCTTTAATGACATAATAGGATTGATCTTGTTTATTATTGGCATCTACAGATTGTAAATAAGCTTCAGTTAAGGATTCAAAAGTTTTAAATTCAGCCTCACTGACTTTCTGTATTTCGTCTGACCAAGCAAACACTCGCTTGTTTTCCTCATTTATTTGTGTAATATCATTTAAAAGGTGATTTCTTTGTCTTTTCGCTAGTTTTTTTAATACCTTTCGAACAGGTCCCTTTGTATTATCGGCAGTAAAGGCTAAAGTGAAGGGGTTGTCCTTCCCATTCTTAAATCGTTTCAACTGCTTATAATACGCTTCGAGATAATGAGCAATTCTCTCTCTCTGTTCCTGTCCACTAAGTGACTGTTCCTCACAATACAAGGCAATACTAACAGACATACGCAACACGTCAAATAGATAGGATCCAATATAGCCTTCATCAAAATCATTTACATCATAAACAATTTCACCGTTTTCATTTTGAAATGCACCGAAATTCTCCATATGCAGATCACCTTGAATCCAAGTTGGTTTATCCTCTGCTGTATGAAATGAAAATGGAACTTTCATCATATCAAAATAAAACAAATAGGCGCTCCCGCGGAAAAACCGAAATGGACTTTCCATCATTTGAGTATACTTTACTGTTCTTTGATCACGAGCTAGGTTCATACACTCTTCATCAAACTCATTCAATATGGTTTCAATAATGTGTTCACGCAATACTTTTCTTGTATTTTTAACACGATCAAGCAGGACTTCCATTCGGACTTGCTCCTCTCATTTAGGTTTATACTACCTAATAACTCTATTATACTACTCGTATAACCAAATATTTATAAGTCGGTAATTAAATTACATTTTTCTTCTTCGTGTATTTTTATAATTTCCTTAACACTAAAAAAAGCCTGTGAAGAGAGCGTCTCTTTTACAGGCTTTATCGCTGGATGCGGATGGTCTCTTTATTGGCCGGTCTGTTAAAGTAAAGTTTCTTAATAGAATCCAACAAAATTTGTTTTTTAGCTGCCGTCTCAATTTTCCCCATAAATTCCGGTCGGATGAGATGCAGAAGCGGTTGTTCTACGTCATAAAAATAGCGCATCGCTTTAATTACCTTTTTATCCCATTCTTTGTAAAACTTCAGTAAATCATCTGGGTACACCATTTTCCGCTCTGTTCCTTCTTCTGGAATACAAAGAAACGGCTCGTCGATATTTAATGTACCGTAATCGTCCGTCAATTGCTCCCCCGGATAAATGTCCCGAATCGCAATTTCAAACTCGTATGCAGTTCCCATACAGTTTGCATGAAAACTATGATTAACGAATCTCCCCAAATCCCAACAAAGAATATATTTCCCTTCTTCGTTGCGATACGAATATTTCTGAATGTCCGCCCTACTATATGAGTCTGCCGCTTCCACAACTTGTGGCTCAAGAATTTGATCGAACTGATCTAACACCCATGTAATTGTTCCCTTAGGAATAAATTCCTTGGCAAATACACCGAATCCAATTTGTTCATTTATATATCGGAGTTCTGTATGTGGATGAATCATACCCCTTATCCCTACCTTACCCATAAGTTTTATTTGTTATCTTATGCAGCAATAAAAGTAAAAACAGGGCTATATTTTTGTGGGCACTGAAAAACCTCGAAATCGTATTTTTATGCTTCTGCTTTATTTTATTCAAAAAGCATGGGTGCGGCGGCACGAAACTCCTGCAAAGAAAAGCGGTACAGGTGAGACCCCGCAACGAGGAGGCTTGCCACCACCCGCTAAAAAGCGAGTGCCAGAGCAACAGTGACCTATCACTATTTAGTGTATTATTATCAGAATTTTCAGTATAAATTATCTTTTTCATTGCCCCCATATTTTCCTAACGAGTTCACTTTAGATGTGCAAACAAGAAAATAACATTGCTAATCACAAAAAGATTCGCAACCAAAGCAGTAGGGCAATTCGCAACTGAATTTCGCTCCTGCTGTTTGTTATTCAACTAACGCCACTTTATTTTAAATAAGAAAAAGATGTTGGAAGTTAGTCGAAGTCATGATTATGTAAAGTGTAATTTAGGCATTTTCTATCAATTTACACAATTGAATCTACAATAAATTTCATCTCGATGCATTTGGGTGAGTTTCTCTACTACTTTCTTTATATTGGACAGTTGTTGATTTTTTTTATTAAAATTATTGAAAACTAGGGAAAAATATAAAGCACTGTATTTTTTAGTACATACAATATTATAGATAAATAACAATTAAATGGATTGGCGGAGGAGAAACGTGAATTATTATTCTAACTCGGTTGTATTTCTATTTGTTTTTAAAAAATACGCAAGGATGAGAGGTAGAATTATATGCAATCAATGGTTTTGATAACCATTCTTTCATTTTTGTTCACCCTAATTTTTATTCTTTGGAGACCTAGGGATATCAATGAGGCAATCCCAGCTACAATAGGCGCGATTATTGTAGTCATGAGTGGAAGCGTTACACTTACAGATTTAGGAATTATTACGGAAACTATAATGGATGCCGCTATTACTATTATGGCAACGATAGTCATGGCAATTGTCTTAGAAAGCTTTGGTTTCTTTAACTGGGTCGCCGAGAAATTAGCAGAAAAAGCAAAGGGATCAGGCATTAGATTGTTTTGGTATGTAAATCTATTAAGTTTTCTCATGACACTCTTTTTTAATAATGATGGCAGTATATTAATCACAACTCCAATTCTCATCATGCTACTAAACAATATGGGCCTAAAAAACCATCAAAAAATTCCTTATTTACTCTCTGGTGGATTAATCGCTACCGCTTCAAGTGCTCCTATAGGAGTTAGTAATATTGTTAATTTAATCGCCCTAAAAATCGTGGATATGAGCTTGTATTCACATACAGCAATGATGTTTGTTCCCGCAACGCTTGGTTTATTACTTTTAGTTGTACTTTTGTTTCTACGGTTTAAAAAAGATTTGCCAAAAACAGTACCAGCTAAAGTAACTGGCCTTTCACTCACTTCATACCATCCTCTTAAGCAAAATTTATTACAATCTTCTGAGAAAGATCGTTCAAAGTTTATGCGAAATATTCTACTATTCGTATTCGCAGTCCGAATTAGCCTCTTTGCTGCTTCATTTGTTTCCATTCCAATCTCTACAATGGCAGTTTTTGGGTCACTTGTACTTTTAGGATGGAGATGGGTTTACCTAAAAATACCTCCAAGCGATATGTTGAAAAAAACACCGTGGTATATCATCATTTTTGCTTTTAGTATGTATGTCATAATTTATGGTCTCAATAACATTGGATTAACTGACTGGTTAATTGGAATAATGAGTCCTATGGTTTCTGGTAGCCTACTTCATACGAGTGTGTGGATGGGGATTTTACTAACTATTCTATCCAATATATTCAATAACCACCCAGCCCTAATGGTAGGAACACTCACTTTAACGAATATGCCTTTAGATACAATTTCCTTGAAGGTCGCCTATCTAGCTAACGTAATTGGAAGTGACATAGGATCTTTAATTCTTCCGATGGGGACGCTAGCTACTCTAATGTGGATGCACATTATAAAAAGCGGAAATATAAAGATTACTTGGTTCGAATATATAAAAGTTACAATAATTGTTATTCCTCCTACATTGTTATTTACATTAGTCGTTTTATACTTCTGGGTTACTTGGCTTTTTTAATATAAAACCACTCCTCAATTTTGTAATAATCGTCTAAGTATAATAACCACTATCCTTTAACCCTTTTCCTAACAGTTTAGGGGGAATATCATAATGTGGTTAACTGCATACTAAAACCTATTTACTGAGGTTGTTAATATTCATGTACTTACGTTCCTATTGAAGGAAGTTAGAAGCACCTAAAATCAACAAGGGGCACTTGATGAAAGAATCCTTTCAAATCGATGAGCCCGCATTACAGAATCACTTTTAACTTAATTTTCTAATAAAGTCTCCTAAGTGCTCAAGTAACTGAATCTAAAATATACAACTAACGGGCGGGTTTGTTGTATTTTCGGTTCTCGAAATAATTATGCAACGTAAGTCTTGGTTCTAAATAAGAACCGGGTCTTTTATTTTTATCTTATTAGAAAGACACAACTCGCCCAAAATAGGGCGAGTTGATGTCCTTACTTATGTGGATGAGAAAGTTATCCTTGCTTATCCACATAAGAGGCCTCTACTTGCGCAGAGCCTCTTCTTGGCATAATCGAGAATAATTTTTCACTATAGGTCAAGGAGTATGTAGAAATAAAATATAAGAAGGTGACTCCTGTCAACCAGGAATCACCTTCTTTAATTTGCCTAGATTTTTTTTAAAATGATCTACATTTTAAATTATCAAGGCGCGATTTCACTTTTTTTCCATGATGGTTAAAACTGTCGGGCTTTGGCTTCAGATCTCAAAAGCCGGTTATGGAGAGTTATTTCCGTTTCACCATTTTGTTGAGATTTTTGATGCTTAACACTTGTCCAGTTCTGGTGGATTTTTTGAGATTTTGGATCTAATTTATCGGGTTTACTCATCTTTTCCGCCTCCTAATCATCGTCTTAGATCAAAAGTGAAATCTTTAAAAGTATGGCTCATTTATTATTTATTATGCGCCGTTGAAGAAATCAAGGTGCAATGGATATTTTTACAACTGAAAATCCTTTTCGTCCACAACATTCTTATTCCTATATACGTTTTAGCTCAACTGCTTAGTTGTTTTCTTATCCCCGATATTTTAAAGCTAAACCTTTTAAGAAATTCCTTGCAAATCGATCGCCGCACTCTTTGTAATTACGATGGCCTTCTTTTCTTAAAAGAGCACCTAATTCACCTTTTGTTACAACGACACCGCCCTCGTACAATATTTCAAGCATTTCCTCCGTCGTTAATGCTAATGCTATTTTTACTTTTTTTAACAGCATATTATTCGGACTTTCCTTACCTGTTACAGGCATTACCGGACTTTCAGGTTGCCCCGGTCTCGGCTTCTGAGGTCCTCTTTTGAAAATAATGAAGCCGTTTAAAAATGATTCTAACATTTTATTATTACATTTTATGTGATCTTCATTTTCCTCTACCTCAACATCCACTTCATCTTCGTACTCATCTTTTGATTTTGTAAGAATCTTTAGCACTTCTTCTTTTGTGAATTTCATACTACCAAGTTTAAAAATCTCTACCATATCATTATTTTTTATATCAAGTGCATATCTAAGTCGAATTAATATATCGTTATTAGTCATCTAAAAAACCTCCTGTAATATTGACTATTTACATAGTTGTTTCACCATTTGTATTTTTACTTTTCAGCAACGTTATTTACTCTACATGTTTGGCGTGAAATTGGCAACATACTTGGTATTGGTCGGTTTATCTACGCTCAAATGTTGACCTAAACTTAAGATTACCTTAGTATTTGGAGACTGTTTACTTTTTTAAACTCATGACGCTAAAAACCAGCCATACCGTTGTTGTAAATGAAATTAATTAGCTCACAATTTAAAAAGGAATGGGCGTGAACAATTCACACTCCATTCCTTTGATTTAGGCTTTGTGAAAAACATCTTCTCTTCTAAAGGGTAACACTTACGCTTCCCCCTCACCACCAGCTTCCCACTTAGCTATTTCTGCCCTCACGATAGGAGCTACTTCTGTACCTAATAATTCAATTGCTTTCATAACGTCCTCATGCGGCATTGATCCTACTGGTACATGCAGCATAAAGCGTGTAATGCCTACATTTTTACGCAGATAAATAATTTTTTCTGCTACTGTATTGGCATCTCCTACGTATAAAGCTCCTTCTAAACTACGTGCAGAATCAAAAGTTGAACGAGTATATTCGCCCCATCCACGCTCTCTTCCCAAAACATTCATGGCCGCTTGAGTTGGTGGGAAAAACTTTTCTACTGCTATATCGGTACTCTCAGCGACGAATCCGTGTGAATGAGAAGCTACCTTCAGTTTCGACATATCATGACCCGCCTGCTTTGCTGCTTTCTTATAAAGTTTAACAAGTGATGCAAAGCGAATTGGACTACCACCAATAATTGCTAACACGAGTGGTAGTCCAAGGATACCTGCACGAACAGCCGATTGCGGAGTACCACCACTAGCAATCCAAACAGGTAAAGGATCTTGAACCGGACGTGGATAAACACCGCGGTTTTGAATGGCTGGACGATGCTTGCCATTCCAATTCACAATTTCGGAATCACGTATTTGTAATAACAAATCTAATTTTTCATCGAACAGCTCATCATAATCCTCTAAATCATAGCCAAACAGAGGAAAAGATTCGATAAATGAACCTCGCCCCGCCATGATTTCTGCGCGCCCATTCGAGATAGCATCAAGCGTAGAAAATTCTTGGAAAACACGCACTGGATCGTAAGAAGATAACACTGAAACGGCGCTTGTGAGTCGTATCTGTTTTGTCTGTGACGCCGCAGCAGCTAGTAATACGGCTGGTGCCGAACAGGCGTAATCTTGTCGATGATGTTCTCCTACACCAAATACATCGAGCCCAACTTGATCCGCTAATACAATCTCTTCTACTACCTCACGTAAACGCTCAGCATGACTAATTACTTTACCAGTTTCTACATCTGGTGTAGTTTCAACAAATGTTGTAATACCAATTTCCATTATGCTCCACCTTTTTTTGTATCTCTCATAACTTACAGAAAATTTTCTTATATCAACATCAATCATACAATATTGCCTAAACTACTTTCAAAGTTAGGCACTTTTCTTCACTGAAGGTTTTTTTCATCTGGAAAAAATGTAAATTAATAATTTGAATCCATCCTCTAAAAAAGCGCTTTTCTATTCCATTGAGCATTCGCTTATTATGGCGGTAAAGAAAAATGCATCCTCTCTTTTTGGTGCAATGTTTTAAAACAAGATTTTCTTCTTTAGGCGAAATTGACCTACGACTTATTCGAAAATAAGCGTAGTTTCACTTATTTTCGAATAAGTTGTATGTTCAAATCGGTTATTTTCATTTTTCGAGGATTAATATAATCCTTTATATAATGCACTTTGAATTTTTATTGTTACTATTTCGAGGAATGGTAAGAGTGTAGTGACATGAATACAAATTACTAAAGAAAAGAGCATTCGCGCCCGGTTGCATGAGATAGCCCGAAGCGACCTCGATCGTGCGGCCCGAATGCCTAGACAATATTAAAAAGTGATCCTTTCTTATCCACTAAAAAAAATAGAGTTATACCTAGTAGATAGGTCAACTCTAATTTTTTATGTTGATAAATGGTTTGCTTATCTCGTTTGCTCCTTAGTGTAAACATTTTGGTAAAATTAATTTTATAAACACCCGTGAAGCTTAACATCACCATTATTAAAAACGGGTGTGACAAGTAAGAAAAGACTTTCGTCACACCCTCTAGGATACCTATTTAAAACTGTTTTTTCGAGCTACTGCTGCCGCTTCGTCTCTCTTTTGCTTTTTCATTATGTCTATCGAGTGTTCACGTCGCTCATTTTTTTCCTCTAGGTTTTCGAGTTCTTCAGGACCAGCAAATTCCATACTGATTTCTGCTTCTTGAATATTCTTTTTCGTATTTTCAATCATACGTTCCAAACTTAATGCATTAGTAGATTTGCGATCAATTTCTTGATTCTTTTGATTCGACATTCATGGACCTCCTTATTCATTTTTTTCAAATTACGGTATTAGTTTGTTTTTCTCTGTACAATTTATACCGTAATGAAATATGAAAAAAAAGGATTCAAATTTCTGCTCTGCACCAAACTCTGTACTTGACAGCACATTCCACTCCAGGCGGACGCTTTCCGTTCCATGTGCCTATAAAGTAGTACACTTTCTTTTAAAGTACAGAACATTTTTTTGGTAAAGACCCCAAATTTACGAATAATTTCTCGGCACTCTATTTTGCATTCACATCTGGTTGGTGAATTCCTATTACATTTCCTTCAGTATCATTATAATATCCTTGCCAAGCCATGCCGGGTAAGGCGTATTTCGGCAATGCTACTTTGCCTCCGTTGTCCAAAATTTTCTGTTCGGTCAAATCGTAATCTCCTACGCCCATTGTACAAACGAAGCCATTCATCCTCTGATTTACTTCTGGTGGAGGACCTTGTCGTTGCATTAAGGCACCATCGATTCCAGGTTCATTTTTATCCCCTGTTACTGCTCCATAGTAAGGCAATCCTGCATAATCACTCCAATCTTCGAATGACCATCCGAATACCTCTCCGTAAAACTTCTTGGCACGTTCCATGTCATCTACATGAATTTCAAAATGAACTAATCTTCCCATTGTTACCTCCTAATTATTAAAAGTTTTCAAAAAATACCTATAAATTATCTAGTATGTGTTCAAAAATGATTTACACCAATCGTCAGTTCGAATAGATGGCAAGGAAGCCAGATCCAATGGCAGTGTTTCAATTCGGATACTCTTCGTAATTGCCATGGTTTATTCTCGTTTCGATTCGCTTTTGGAATATCGCTGCATGCCAATACCAAGGAGGATACTTTTACTGTCAGGTTGTCAGCCATTTACTTCCCTAAACCTAAGTTTGCTCCGGTTATTAGGATGAACTTGTCTTTCATTTTAGCCACTATTAACTACTTCTATGTCCCTCCAAAATATACCTGCTTATTCCATTAAGGCCACCACTTAATTTAATAAGTAAAAAATCTGTTTTTACTCTTTATACTAACTGCAACCATGCAACCGCTTTACAGAAAGCAGCGTGTGTATGGCAACACATGGTCGATCGCTCGGTTTAACACCTTCTTTTGAAAAAATGCCACAGTAAATTTTAGTTCTATATACAAACGTCTATTCTTTTCTGTTCATTAGTTTATTTTGTTTCGAAAATCGAATCTTTTACAAACACTCTCTTTAGAATAGAAGTAATCATTCAGAATAAAACCTACTTTACTGAGCACATTAGACTTTAGGAGGTGAAGATGTCATGGCAAAGAAAGGTAAAACAAGCTTCAAGAAGAAAAAGAAAGAAAGTAATAACAACAAAAACAACAATCGCGAAGAGTATTCAGCCGAATTTAATCAAGTTATTCACAATAACGTTCAACAACAAAACCAACAAAATCAGTAAAACAGCGTGAAAAAAATGGCTTTATTCTGTAAGTGAGGCCGATGCAAAAGTGAACTCCATTTGTTTGAGTATCGTAGAAACAGCCAAAAGTAATGGCGTTGATTTCTACAAATATATAAAGAACCTTTTTACAGACCTACCAAATCTGAGCACCCACCAAAACCCTGAAATATTATATGAATACATGCCCTGGTCAAAATCGATTCATGCAGCATGTAGCACAAAATAAAATAAGCCGTATATTCGATTGATAACATCGTTATATACGGCTATTTGTAATACGTACTGGAAAGGTGCACTTATTTTTTTATAATTTTGGCTTACATGAAAAGCAAAGTTTAATGACAAAAAACAACTTACAAAATTATCGACAGAGGGTGCGTTTATAAAATAAAAAGATAAAAAATAGACCGTTTTTAGTTGTCTAGCTTTTATCTTTTTACTGTAATTACTTAGAAATACGTGGACATGTCTTACAATACTTTTGACTTTTGGTTAAATGAGAATAACAGCAAGTAATTCTATTCCTACATATAGTTCTTACCTCTCCTTTATAATATCTTGCTAAAGGATTTTCACTATAATCCCCAAAAAGCTTACTCGATGGGGATGAAATAATATATTGAAAGTCTTCCTGTGCACGTTTTACAATATTTCGAGAAATTTCTTCCTCTAGTATGACCGTTTCATACAACCAAAAAATATAAACTGCAATATTTTCCCATAAAACTAACTTCGACACTTTCGTAACATTAGATAGAATATCAAGTATTGGCGATATGTGTTCTTTAAAAAGAAGCTCTATACAACTTGCTCGCCATTCCTGTCGATTCCCTTCGAGAGCTTGCACTTCTAAATGGTGAAAGTAGAAGAAAGGAAGCCAAATTTCATTACTATCTTTAGTTTCTAAAGAGACATTATCAAAAGAGATATTTAATCTTTTATTATTAGTCATTGTATACAAATAAATAACAGACAAAAATGCATATCTTTTTATAAAAATAGACGCCGCTACTTTTATATTAGTTGCCCCAATGTTTCGCTGAAGGGCAACTATATATTCCTTTAAGTATGATTCATCCAAGAGTTTTGTCGTTTCAATTGAAAGAGAAGCGTTCATTTTTTCTGTAGTCAAACGTAATTTACGGAGCTTATCGAGATTTAAATCCAATTAAACTCCTACTTCCTTTAGAATGCATCTTCCCTTACCAAATGGAATACATAATGGCGTACCAAACAGAGGATCTTTTGTAATCTGACAATCCATACCAAACACATGCTTTACTAAAGAACAGCTAATAATACTCTCAGGTTTACCCTGCGCATAGATTTCCCGATCCTTAATCGCAACAATATTTTCCGCATATCTGCATGCTAAATTTAAATCGTGTAGCACCATTACTATCGTTCGTTTCTCTTTTTCGTTTAGTTCATAAAGTAAATCAAGAATCTCAATTTGATGTGTCATATCAAGATAAGTAGTTGGCTCATCCAATAGGATAATGTCTGTATCTTGAGCTAATGTCATGGCAATCCATGCTCTTTGACGTTGCCCTCCGGATAAAGAATCCACCGGTCGATCTTTTAGGCCTTCAATACCTGTTGCTCTTAAGGCATTCAACACTTTTTCTTCATCTTCCTCTGTCCATTGCTTTAACCATGTTTGGTAAGGATATCTTCCTTGCTTCACTAATTGAAGCACAGTTAATCCTTCAGGGGCAATTGGAGATTGTGGAAGAATAGACATTTGTTTCGCAACATCCTTAGTGGACATTTTAGATATCGCGCTTCCTTCTAGCAATACTGCTCCATTTTTTGGCTTTAACAATCGAGCAATTGAACGAAGAAGTGTTGATTTTCCACACCCATTACCACCAATGAAAACAGTAATTTCCCCTTTTGGTATTTGAAGATTTAAATCATCTATAATAATACTCTCCCCATACGAGAGGGTTAAATTTTGTGTCTCAATCACTTGTTTCATTTCAATACACTCCTTCCATTGACGCATTATGCATTCCTTGTTTTAAATAATAAATAAATAAAATAAGGTGCTCCTATTCCTGCCGTAAATACACCCGCAGGGATTTCCAAAGGAGAAAACATCGTTCTTCCGATTAAATCAGCCAACATAACCAATATTCCACCGATTAATGCTGACACAGGTAAAAGTGCTCCAAATGACGAGCCTACTAACCTTCTTGCCATATGAGGAGCCATTAAACCGACGAATCCGATACCACCCGCAAATGCTACAGCCCCTCCTACAAGAGCAGTACTTATTAATAATAAGAAGAATCGTTGTCGTTGAATACGTCCTCCCACTCCTGTAGCTATATCATCTCCAAGCTCTAAAATATTTATATTCTTCACCGTAAAGAAAGCAATCGTAACAAAAATAATCGTCCATGGCACTAATATAGCTACATTATTCCAACTAGAACCATAAACAGTACCAGTAATCCATATATTCGCCTGACTCGCCCTATAAATAGGTCCCATAATCATCATCAGTGTAGTTAATGCTTGCATGAGAGCTGAAACTCCTATTCCAATAAGCACTATTCTTATAGGAGATACGCCGTTTTTCCAAGCTAGAATGTATACCAGTAGTGCAATTACCCCGGCTCCAACAAATGCAGCTAGAGGTAACCATTTAATACTTACTGTCAGAGAATTATTTGTATCACTAAAAATGGACAAAAAACTAACAACAGCCACGGATGCTCCACCCGTTATTCCTAAAATGTCTGGCGAAGCCAAAGGGTTTCGAATCATTCCTTGTAGGATTCCACCTGCCACTGCTAAACCTATCCCCACCATTAATGCAACAATAATTCTAGGCAAACGAAAGGATTGGACTACAAGCTGTTCCATATCGCTTCCGCCACCAAAAAGAACGTTCAAGACGGTTAAAGGGCTTAATTTCATATCACCGAGACCTGTGCTGACGATAAAAACAACACCTGTTATTACTAGAAAACTTATTAATACGAATATAGCTTTTTTATCTAATAAAAAGGATACTTTTCCTTTCAACTTCCTAAAACTTTTATATTGATTCATCGTGCATTAAACCCCTTTCTTGCAATGTAGATGAAGAATGGAGTCCCTATAATAGCAGTCATTACTCCTACAGGAACCTCTTGTGGCATAATGACATATCTAGCCAATATATCTGCTACAAGTAACAAAATTCCTCCTAGAACACCTGAAAAAGGTATAAGCCAACGATGATCGATACCAACAAGAAATCTAGTAAGATGTGGAATCACAATACCAACAAAGCCAATTGGTCCCGCAATAGCTACCGATCCTCCGGCTAATAGTATGACGATAATAGCAACTATGATTTTTAACGAACCAGTATTCACCCCTAGCCCTTTGGCAACATCTTCTCCCATAGATAGAATATTCATTTTAGAAGCTATAAAAATTGATCCTAACCAACCTAACAGTAAATATGGTAAAACATTTAAAAGTACTTCCATCTTTCTACCTTCAACAGATCCAGCTAGCCAAAATAGCACCTGCTCAAAAGCAGCTTCATTAATGACAAGAAATCCTTGTGTAAAAGAAGCAAACATAGCTGACATGGCGGCTCCAGCTAAAGTTAATTTCATTGGTGTAAGTCCATCTCTTCCTACTGAACCAATAGTATAAACGGAAATTGCTGCTACAGCCGCTCCTAAAAATGATATCCAAGTGAATGCTTGAAGATTACCTACCGAGAATAGAGTAACTGCTAATACTACTGCAAATCCGGCTCCAGCATTCACACCAAAAATCCCAGGCGATGCAAGTGGATTTTTCGTAAGAGTTTGCATCAAGACTCCACAAATGGCTAAGCTACTTCCAACAGCAACTGCTATTAGAGCCCGTGGCAATCTAACTGTTTCAATTACGATATGTTCATTGGACCCATTATTAAATTGAAAAGCATCTAGTACCATCTTCCATGATGTTTGTGTATATCCGTACACAATACTTGCGCACATTAATAAGACTAAAATAGAAACGACAATGATTAGACCAAGTAGTCTTTGCGTATTTGTTTTTAATAACATAACAGTAACCTTCCTAGGATCCGTAAAATAAACACTATTTACCCCATAGTCTATTGCATGTTAAAAAGAGTGTCAATGAGTTTGATAATCATTTTCAAATAAGTTGTTGACATAAATTAATTAGAGAACTATTATAAATTTTGTACTGAAAATGATTATCATTAACATTTAAATTTAGGAGGCAAGCTTCATGAAGAATATTAAAAGGTTTTGCGCTATTATTTCAATATTTTCTTTATTGCTATTAGCAGCGTGCGGACAAACGAAAGAAGACACTACTACAACAGGTAAAGAAAACCAAGAAGACACAAGCTATACAGTAGAACATGCAATGGGTACTACAACGCTTAAAAAAACACCTGAAAAGGTTGTAATTCTTACTAACGAAGGTACGGAAGCCCTACTAGCTTTAGGAGTAACACCTGTTGGTGCTGTTCAATCTTGGCTAGGCGATCCTTGGTATGACCACATCAGTGATAAGATGAATGACGTAGAAGTTGTAGGCGTAGAGCAAGAGGTAAATTTAGAAAAGATAGCTGCATTGAAACCCGATTTAATTATAGGAAATAAATTACGTCAAGAAGCTGTTTACGAACAGTTAAGTGCAATTGCCCCAACTGTATTTTCTGAAACATTACGAGGCGATTGGAAAGAAAACTTTACATTATACGCTAAGGCATTAAACCTTGAAGAAAAAGGTGTTGAAGTATTAGGTCAATTTGATGCACATCTTGAAGAAGTAAAACAAAGTCTAGGTGATAAAGTTGACCAAGAAATTTCTGTTGTACGCTTCATGGCAGGAACATCTAGAATTTATTATACAGACTCGTTCTCTGGAGTTATTTTTGATCAATTAGGATTTAAACGTACTGCACAGCAAACTGAACTTTTTGCTGCGGATAGCAAGCTTGGTAATTTAGCTATTGAGGTAGGGAAAGAAGTTATTCCAAAAATGGATGGGGACGTACTTTTCTATTTCACATATGCACCACAAGGTGATCAAGCTGCCCTAGATACTGCCACAGAATGGACGAATGACCCTCTTTGGAAAAATTTAAATGCTGTAAAAAGCGGTAATGTTTTTGAGGTAAGTGATGCTATTTGGAATACAGCAGGTGGTGTTTTAGCAGCAAATATTATGTTAGATGAAATTGAAGATATCTTTAGTAAATAATAATATATTTAAAGATAAAAGAAGAATTAATAGATAACAAAATTAGCGCTCATCAGGTTAAGAAAACTAAAGTTGATGAGAAGACTCAGTAATGTGTAAATGAAAATTATGCGGTCCTTCTACGAAAAAAACTAAAGGATGTTCTAACCCTAGAAGAGTTAACGCAGAAAATTCTTCATTATAACCAATAAGACCCTATAAGATAGACCTTTTTAAAGTGTCTATCTTATAGGGCCTTTTTTATATTATCTATACTTGCCTTTAAATTATTGCGCCATCTAATTTACCTATACATTTTTTAATTTTTTTTAAGGAAGTTCGGTCACTCTTCATGCGTTACGCCTAAATTACCAAAACGAATTCTTCCCTTGAGAATCCGTTCTGGAATAAGTTTGCTAACTCCAACTACGCGACTGCTTCAACAGTGTATGGAGTGTTTGTGGCAACACAGATGAGCTGGTGAGTTGATGCAAAACGATTGGTCAACTTAGAATCATGCACTTTAATTTCCTGAAAATTCATTTCAACAATAGCTCCCATTCAAGAAACATCACTCTTTAATTATACTATTTAAGAAATGTGGCTATTCGTTTTATGCTCTGCTCCCTGACGCTTTTCTCTATATAAAATCACTCCGATCAAGCCAATGATGGAGAAGAGAACTGGCGTGAAGAAACCATAGTAGTATCCCTCAACTAGACTACCTGAAGTAGATTGAAAATGATCCAATATATAGCCAAAAATGATCGGCAGCAATACAGCACTTAGAAAGCCACCCGTATTTGCAAACCCCGATACAATGCCCGATTCCGTTAAAGGAAAAGATTGACGTACAGCTGCAAAAGTTAATGCACTGGCCCCATATCCAAAGCCAATGATAAAGAAAAGTATTATTAGCAAAAAGAGTGACGGATACCCTTTAAATAATACGAAAGTAAACCACCCCACTAAAACAGTGATTTGAACGACAATATATGGCCTTTTAATTGTTTCTAACCGACTTGAAATCCAACTAGCTAGAGGTGCTCCAATAAGTGCCCCGATAAGACCGATCATAATCAGCTGGCTTGCATCTGAACGGGTCGTTTCATACATCTTCATCCCATATGGTACTGCCCACGAACTGATAAACCCTACATATCCGCCGACAACCCCAAAATGGCAAAAGAATAACGCCCATGCTTGCCGATTTGAAAATATTCTTCGTAATAATACGGATGTTTTTTCACGTCGTACTTCTTCTATTATAATTATCGGTTCTTCCACAAAGATTCGTTTTGTTTTTTTTACAAGGACAAAATACAAGAGAACGCCACATATACATAATAGTAGTCCCGCTGAGAAAAATGTTGCCCTCCAACCAAATAACTGGATCCAAGTAGAGAAAGGGACCGTCGCCAATAAGAAACCAAGACTTCCTGTCATACCCGCCAGACCAATTAATCGAACAAATTCCCTTGTATGAAACCATTGAGCCAAAATTAGCACCATATTAACCCATATGGTGGCATCCCCTATACCCGTTAGTATTCTGGCAAAAAACAGGACGAATTCATGTGTACCAAGACTATAAATGATTGTACCTAAACCTGTAAGTGTGGCACCAATAATTAGAAAAAAGTTGGGGCCAAAACGATCCGCCAAAATCCCCATCGGAATTTGCAAAATGGTGTATACAAAAAATTGTATACTCGTCAATAATCCAATCGTTGATGCTGTTACTTGAAAATCCCTCATCAATTGGTCTGTAATCAATCCTGGAGCAGTTCGTTGACTCGCCATTAACAAATAAGTAAATAATACAGAAACAAATACAACCCATCTGTATTTGCTATTTTGTTTGTCCAAAGATTTCTACTCCCATTAGCTTTTATTCTATATATATGAATTTCATGTAACAATAAAAACCTGTTTGCCAAAGTAGTTTTATGATTTGAGTTGGGTCGGAAAAACTTTTGTCCGGTGAAATCCATCATTTTAACTACCGATGAAGTAATATTAGTGAGTCAATACGTTAGTTTCGAAATTCTTCAACTTATTTTCTGGCTCTACACCAAAATCTGAACTTGACAGCACATTCCACTCCAGACGGTCGCTTTCCGCGGGCGTGGCTTGAGCCTCCTCGGGCCAACACGATGTTGGTCACGAAGGCGTTGCCACAGGACGTGGCGTTCTTAGCCTTCGTTCCTAAACGCGTCGTGCGGGGTCTCAAGGCTCACGCTTTTGCCGCAGGAAGCTTTGCTCTGTAGCGAAAGGCGAATGCCGTCAGCTACACTCGCCGCCTTCCATTCCATGTGCTTATAAAGTTGTACACTTTCTTTTAAAGTAAAGCACATGTTTTGGTAAATACCTTATTTTCTTCATGTTTCAATACCCTCAACAACAAAAAAACGAATTCTTTTTTTAGAATTCTTTCTTTAAATTTATTAGACTAACTCCAACCAAGCAACAGCTTCACAATGTGTAGAGTGTATGTGGTAACATATGTGGTGCTGGTGGGTTCAATACCGCATTCATTCCTGCCAATTTATTGCTTAATAAGCTCTAACTTTTTTGCGGTTACATCATTCTACCGTCCGTCATCAATCAACATTGTTGCTTCAAAATTATCAAGCAATGTACGTACTTCATCCGTTGATTTCGTGTTCATCAATTGATTTCTTAATTCACTTGCCCCACGGAATCCTTTGACATATATTTTGAAGAAGCGATGAAGTGCTGTAACTGAACGTGGCAATTCTTCAGAGTATTTGTCTTGAAGATCAAGTTGCAGTCTCAAAAGATCAAGGTATTCCGCACTGCTATGCTCTTTCGGCTCTTTTTCAAAGGCAAACGGATTTTTAAAAATACCGCGCCCTATCATCACGCCATCAATACCATATTGTTCAGCAAGCTGCAGCCCAGTTTGACGATCAGGAATGTCACCATTGATTGTTAATAGCGTATTTGGTGCAATTTCATCACGCAATTTCTTAATTTCCGGAATAAGCTCCCAGTGCGCATCTACTTGACTCATTTCTTTTCTTGTACGTAAATGAATAGAAAGGTTCGCTATATCTTGTTTCAAAATATGCGTTAGCCACTCTTTCCACTCGTCGACGTCCTTATAGCCAAGTCGAGTTTTTACACTGACAGGTAGTCCTCCCGCTTTTGCTGCTTGAATAAGTTCTGCCGCAACTTCAGGATGTAGAATAAGGCCGCTACCTTTCCCTCTCGTTGCTACATTCGGTACAGGACATCCCATATTAATATCCACGCCTTTAAAGCCTAGCTCTGCCATCCCGATACTCATTTCACGGAAATATTCTGGATTGTCCCCCCAAATATGTGCAACCATTGGCTGTTCATCTTCTGTAAAAAGCAAACGTCCTCGCACACTTTTCCGCCCCTCTGGATGACAATAGCTATCCGAGTTTGTAAACTCCGTGAAAAATACATCTGGTCTACCTGCTTTACTTACGACATGACGAAACACAACGTCCGTCACATCTTCCATTGGTGCAAGTACAAAAAATGGTTTCGGTAAATCGTTCCAAAAATTTTCTTTCATTTTTAAATTCAAATCCTCTCACTATGGATACAACTTCAAACTCTCGATCAAAAAAATATAAATCCAAATGTTCCACTTCTTTTACACTTATATCATGCTTAATAACTTATTATCAAACACAAGTACCTTTATAAGTTGTAAAAACTATTGTGAAAATCAGCAATGTTTATTTTAACGAAAATCGATCCTGAATGGTATTTTTATAAACAAAAAAGCAGATGGTATAGATTTTTTCTATACCCACTGCTTTTCTATTATACTAACTCCAACCAAGCCACCGCTTCACAATGTGGTGAGTGCTGATGGTGGTGCAAAATTTAAAAATGGATGTAGTAGAGTCACCTAATAAAAAAATATATTGCTTGGACAATAAAACGAAATTTATATACCATAATTACTTTGAAAGTTCATTACTTAAGATATTAAACATTTCATCCTTATGTTTTTCTGAAACTTCCTGATCCCATTTGCCACCATTTAAAATCATCATTTGATCCATGATTTTTAACTTAAGACTTTGCTGTATAACACTAGAATACGAATTTACTTTTGAATTTGGTAGTAAGTTTGAGAACTTCGAATTTCCAGAAACCGTAATCAAAGCCAAATTCCCAAAAGCATTCAAATCATTTTGTCCCCATTTTAAAGTTCGTTCTCCTTCTACCGGATTCTGTGGGTGAAAATGTTCGATAGAATTTCTAAATTGAAATTGCCAGTCATCTTTGAATGGTGAAATTATTAGCTTTTTTTTATACGAATAGCCATCTCTATATAGAACATAATCTAAATAAGTAAACACAATTCGCTCAAAATTAAATCCACTTGCACTTTCATACTTAGATGATTTTATTTTATCTTTACAGTACTTCTCTAATATTTCAATTAGATTACTACCCTTATCATCCATTACATCTTTTAATGCCAATGAAATCCAATGCATCGTTTTTGGTGAAGTGTACGTAATACGTAAGCAAGATTGTAAGGTTCTTAGGTGCTTATTTTTATTATCTTCTCCATTAAAAGTCCCAACATAGGTAGGTCTCCAACTCCGATTTCCATCTTTATAGGATTTAAGCCGTTGCAACGACCATTTCCCCTGTTCTTTATAGTCTTTTACAAATTCCCTCTTAATAATAAATCGGTCAAATAAGACCCTACATTTTAATAAACTAAATAAAAAGTGTTTGGAATTCTCTTCACTATCCCAGTTATTTCTTAGGTTCACTAGAAAATTCTTATCATCCAGCATAGACTCGTCTTCCGCATCTTTTGAAATTACCTTATTTACTTGTAAAATAAAATTAGGAAATGAGATAATCGATTCAAATCGCTCATTTTCTTCAAATGTCTGTGAATCTTCGTTTTTGGTAAGTTTACCATCAGTTAGAATTTCCAACAATGTCTTGGTACCTTCAGTTGTTAAATCCGCTTGTTTAGTAAGCATTTTATCCCGAGCTTTGTCAAAGGTATCAATTTGTAAATCCAACATAGTCCAATCTCTTAAAAAAAGTTCAGCTCTCGTTTTTAAATCAAAATTCATTTGTATATAGCTGTCCATGTTAGCGCAAGCATCCCAAATAAGTGAGCCAGCTTTCTTATCCTCTTTTGTTTTCAACTTACTTAATAACTTGGCTTTGGCTATTTCATGAAACTCTAGCTGTTCTCCACGAGTATTCATAATTTCAAAATAATGATTTAAATCTATATCTTGCGGAACTTGTATTCGAATTAATTGTACGTTAGACAGTTTTTGCTTGAAGCTACTCGGATCAATCTTACTACTATTAAAGTAATCTTTAATAATATCAAAACCGCGCATCAGCTCTTCCGATTGCAATTCTTCTAGTACATTATTCATTTCTTCTGTTCCGATAATTGAAAGTGTTCGATTTGATTTTTCTCTAGCCTCAAAATATAATGAATCTTTTAATATATTTATCTCTAAATATTTTTCTAATAAATACAAGGTAGTAAGGCGCTGCTGTCCATCAATTACTTCATAAATATCCGTATCTTTTTGATTAACAATTAAAGTTCCTAAAAAATAACTGTCATTTGATGTATATATATCATCAATTAATTGTTGAATATGCGTTTCTTCCCAGGCATAATTTCTCTGATATATAGGAATTGTATACTTTACATCACTAAATATCTTTTCTATTTGTAAAATCTTTAATTTATCCTCCATGTTCTACCACCCATTTATCCTTTGTAATCGATTCCATACTTTTGCATATTTTTCTTTATCAATTACCCTCGTCACGTCTACTCGTTCAAATATAATGAAATTTAATTCATCTGGTTCTTGCATCTCACTTATTTTAGTGAAGAGATCCATGTCATAGTTAATTCTTTCGTGATATCCAATAGCATATTTATTTGTAGATTCTGGATATACAGATTTCATTATTACTCTAAGTGAATAACACCAAGTATATATTTGATTTAACACTGTATCCGTTAATTCAGCTTCACCAAATCTATCTGCAAAAAACAACAGTGTATTTTCATAAAGTTGCTTTATGTACATGTCCCCAGACCGCTTATCAGGAATTTCATCTGAGTCTTTATGAAAATCAAAAATTCTTTTTTGAATCTTCTCAAGTAAACTAGCGTAATGAAGTGTATATGCAAAAAACCTTCTCCCTGCAATGACCGGTTGGATTAATTGAAATTGGTTCAACGTTTTCGTCGCAAATATTTCCATACTTCCATTACTATTCATTTGTTCTACGTAAAGATTCGTTGCTTTATGATAAACTGCATAATTGTAAATATAGTTGTTTTTTACACCTTTGAATGCTGCGATTTTCTTACTTGAGTAATCTAAACCGTCTTTCCATTTATACCATTGTGTTAATGGATAGAGGTACAACTTAAATAACTCTTCCAACTTTTGTTGGTTTTTATTTTCCCACTCGTTAATAGCCTTTATTTTTAAACCTTCATCAGCAGTATTCATCTCTCTTAAATGATAGGACTTTAGTAAATCGTGTGGCGCTAATTCTTTACCTCGTGAATTTTGTGAATCAAAAAATTGAAAGGCTTCTTGTTCCTCATCTGTTACGATTTTTACGATTGAACATTTTTGAAGCAGATACGACATGTAATCTGTGCGTTCATTTTCTTGCAAATCGGCAACTTTTCTAAAAAGGATGTCTAAGTTATGCAAAATTGCATTTGTTGAAAGCGAACTATACCGTTCATTGAGCAAGCCTTTTTCCTTCTCGTCAAGACAATAAAGTAAAATCGATAATGTTGTGAGACGTTGTTGCCCATCCACAATATAATAAGTTTCACCCTCCTTATGGAGGATAACTGATCCTAGTCTATATTCTTCAAGTCCCTGACAATACGCATTATAAGTATCCATAAACAACGTATTGGTTGAAGCTATACTCCAACTATAAGGCCTTTGATACTCTGGAATAGCTAACTTTAAACTAAATAATTCTTTTGCAGTAACAATTGATAATTCATTTTGAATCAACCCCATATTTTCACCCTTTTACTCATTTAAAGTATTTGGCATAGCACGACATTACTATCTATATTTACATTTCAAATTGCAATAGATTAACAAAACTCAATTAAAATTTGTTGAATAAGATTCAACAAGGAATATTTTAGTATATCCACTTATAAATGTAACTATAATTCTCCTTTTTATGTACCCCATAATACAAATCGACCCATCTCATCAATTCCAGATAAGATGGGTCTCATTTTATATTGAAATAAATATTATCCTAATTCCAACCACGCGACAGCTTCACAATGTGTCGTGTGCGGGAACATGTCTACCGGCTGCACTTCCTGCGTTTTATAACCGCCGTCCTCTAAAATACGTAGATCGCGGGCGAG
The DNA here is from genome assembly GCF_038003525.1 of Solibacillus sp. FSL H8-0538. Taxonomy (NCBI): domain Bacteria; kingdom Bacillati; phylum Bacillota; class Bacilli; order Caryophanales; family Caryophanaceae; genus Solibacillus; species Solibacillus sp. FSL H8-0538. Next base: position 3,278,195 of record NZ_JBBOPI010000001.1, read on the forward strand.
TGTGCCTGGGTTACATGAGACGTAAACAACGCGTTTTGGTTTTTGTTCGATAATTGTATTTAGTAGTGCTTCATCACAGCCTTTACGCGGTGGGTCAACTACTAAAACGTCTGCTTCTTTCCCTTCTGCGTACCAACGCGGGATGACTTCTTCTGCCGGTCCTGCCTCGAAATATGTGTTCGTAAAGCCGTTTAGTTCGGCGTTACGTTTTGCATCTTCAATTGCTTGAGGTACAATTTCAACCCCCATGACTAGCTTTGCTTGTTGCGCTAGGAATAATGAAATCGAGCCAATGCCGCAATACGCATCGATGACTGTTTCTGTACCTGTTAGCTGTGCATAATCAAGCGCTTGTTTATAAAGCACTTCTGTTTGCTCAGGGTTGACCTGATAAAACGAGCGCGCTGAAATTTCAAAGCGTACATTGCCAATTGTGTCTTCAATAGCATCCTTACCCCAAAGTGTCACTGTCTCGTTGCCAAAAATAACGTTTGTTTTGTCACCGTTGACGTTTTGCACGATTGACGTCACATTCGGTACAAGCTCGCGTATTTTCTCAACAGCCGCTTGTGCTTGTGGGAACTTACGTGATTTTGTGACGAGCACGACCATCACTTCATTTGTTGCACGGCCTTTACGCACTACAACGTGACGTAGCATCCCTTGATGAGATTTTTCATTATACGTACGAATCCCTAGTGTAGCTAATTCATCCTTTAATTGACCCATAATCGCATCTGCTTCGCCTGTTTGAATTAAACAGCGCTCCATATCAACAATATTATGTGACTTTGTTTTGTAGAAACCGGCAATTGCTTCCCCTGCTTCATTTTGTGCGAACGGGATTTGCGCTTTATTGCGGTAGTTCCACGGATTGTCCATACCTTTTACAGGAAGTACAGGTGCGTCGATTTTACCTAGACGTTTCATGACATTTGCCACCATGTTTTGCTTCCATTTTAACTGGCCCTCGTATGAAAGATGTTGTACTTGGCAGCCACCACACTGAGAAAAATACACACATGGTGCTTCAACACGGTCTGACGATGGCTCAAGGATTTCCACTACTTTAGCGAAACCATAATTTTTCAATGTTTTTAAAACGTGGATTTCTACTGTTTCCCCTGGCAATGCGCCTTGGATAAATAACGGATAGCCATCTATTTTTGCGACTCCGTTTCCGTCATGTGTTAAATCCTCTATATAAACTGTTGTACGATCATTTTTAGTAATTGGTGCAGTCATTTTCCGTCCTCCATTTCAATTCTTCTATTGTAGCATGTGACCGGAAAAATGCATTAACTAAACGTTTACCATTTACAATTTTGCTAAATTCCTTAAATTAAATTATTTCATCTTCCTACTATTTAAAATCATTCTTTCATATGATAATACGAGCAAACCTGCGGATTAACATTTTCCCAAATCATATGAAGGGTGTTGACTGGTAGTGGGTGCAAAATGGGTGAAAATTGCAGCTGTCTATTTCATCCTCGGAATTAGTTATGGTTTGTTTATGCACTACACGATTCAACTTCAATGGGGGGCTACACACGCCCATATTAATGTAGTTGGATGGTTATCAACAGGACTTATTGGGGTCATTTATTCAGTGTACCGTGATGCGGGTAATAGTAAGCTAGGGAAATGGCATTTTTGGTTACACAATATTGGATTACCGTTTTTATTTTTAGGGATGATGTTTATTCATATTGATGTGCCACGTTACATGATGGAAATTTGCGTATCTGGTGGCGGTATCGCATTCGCATTATCTGTGGTTTTCTTTATATTAAACGTATTCCAAAATGTAAAATCAACTTAGATTAGGGTAATATAGGTTTGCTCTTTATGAGATGATCATTTGCATGAAAAAGGTGCCCCTCGTTTGGGGCACCTTTTCATTTCTTCTTTACTAACTTATCTAGTGGTGCAGTATAAAAAGCCACAATAATCGATAAAACAACTAAAATAAACGGGGCGATGAAGATGAGAAATGTCTTCAATGGCAATCCCTCCTAAACATGATCTTCACTTGAACCTGATACGTATTCTTTATTAAACAGGAACAACTTAAACAATAAATAAAGCGATGGGATTAGAAGACACGCCCCTAGTACAAAAGCAATGACAAGCGCAATCGCCATCGCTTTATTCGTAAAGCTGTCATGAATGGTTAAATACGGGTAAAGTAAATACGGATAATGTGAAATGCCGTAAGCGAAAAACGCAAAAGCAAATTGGCTAAAGAGTAAAATAACTGCTAACCCGTATTTTTTTCTCTTCCAAATGAGACCTATTGTAAAAAGGAATATTACCGCAGATATTCCAAACATCCACCACAAGTCGACCATATTTTGAAAGCGCACGGGGTTATGCCCTTTGAATTCCACAATAATACCCGCTGCCGCTATTACAAGCGGAGCTGCCCATATCAGCGCGTATCTTCTCATCAAATCAGAAGCCCGTAAATCATTTGCTTTCCATGCATACCATGTTAAAAAAATAGACGAAATATACAACACGGCAACAATACTCAGCACAACGATACTCCATGTTAACGGGCTTTGAAATAGCGCTGTATAATCTAGCTGTGGCTGCCCATTTACCATGTTGACAAAGCCACCTTCAGAAATTGTAAAGACCACTGACAAGGAAGCTGGAATGAGGAGTCCTGCAATACCGTAAGCCGTTACATAACCCTTGTGTCCAGTTGTGCCGTATGCTTCAAACGCGTAATAAGCACCACGAATTGATAGTAGGAGTAGTGATATACTTACCGGCACGAGTAAAGTGGTCCCATAATAAAAGGCGGTTTGTGGGAAGAATCCCACCATTCCAACAAAGAAGAATACAAGAAATACATTCGTTACTTCCCATACTGGAGATAAATAGCGTTTTATTATTTTGCTTAAAATATCCGAACGATTGGTCAGTACACTATATGCATTAAAGAAGCCTGAACCAAAATCAATCGAAGCCACAATGACATACCCAAACAGAAATGCCCATAATACTACAATGCCGAGAATTTCTAAACTCATACCAAATCACCGCCCTTCGCTGCTGTACGATCTGCAATTTCCCGCTCAATTGAATTTTCCTTGAACATGCGGTGAAGCGCTAAAATACTACCAATTGCGAGCAAAATATAAAGTAAGCAAAATAAGATAAGCATCATATCAACACCATCACTTGTTGTCGCTCCTTCTTCTGTTCGCATAATGCCGCGCAGTATCCATGGCTGCCTTCCTACTTCTGCAAGCCACCAACCCGTCTCTATTGCAATAATGGATAACGGTCCCCCGGCAACAATCAGCCAGTTATACCATTTAGACTGAACAAATACCCAACCACGCCATTTCGCAACTAAGTAAACCAAAGTCAATGCGGTCATAAAAATACCAATAAACACCATGATATTAAATAAATAATGGATATATAGCGGTGGAATTTCATCCTCTGGGAACTGATCTAGCCCAATTACCTCAGCATTAGGATTATTATGCGCTAAAATACTTAGCCCCCAAGGAATTTTAATCGAATATTTTACTTTTCCGTCCTCTAATATTCCAAATAAAACAAGTGATGCACCTGCCTCTGTTTCAAAATGCCACTCCGCTGCGGCAAGTTTCTCTGGCTGATACTCTGCTAAGTATTTTCCCGAAAAATCACCAACTCCAATTGTTGCCACAGAGAAGATGAACCCGAGCTTCATTAATAAATATAATGCCTTCTTATGATAAATATGGTCCGATCCACGTAGTATGCGATAGCCTGCAATAGAAGCTAATACAAAAGCGGATGTCATATACGCTGTTGTTAATACATGTGCAACCTTTGTTGGCATTGCAGGATTAAACATCGCTAATAGTGGTTGGATATTCACAAGCTGTCCATTCACTACGTCAAACCCTTGCGGCGAATTCATAAAGGCGTTCACAATGGTAATAAATACTGCGGACATCGATGCACCAATTGCTACTGGAATGAGTAAGAGCATATGCTTTTTCTGGCTATCAAAGCGATCCCATGTGTATAAATAAATGCCTAAAAAAATAGCTTCAAAAAAGAAGGCGAACGTTTCCAAAAATAGTGGTAGCGCAATGATTTGCCCGGCTAGTTGCATAAAATTCGGCCACAAAAGGGAAAGTTGAAGGCCAATTGCTGTACCGGTGACAACACCAACTGCTACGGTAATGACAAAGCCGCGCGCCCAACGTCTTGCCAATAAAATATAATGCTCATCGCCACTTTTATAGCCTACCCACTGTGCAATCATAATCATGAGCGGTATACCGACCCCAATTGTTGCATAAATAATATGAAAAGATAACGTAATCTCTGTTAGTACGCGACTCCAAAATACTGCGGATTCATTTATCAATTTCCATCTCCCCTAACTACCAAAAATTCGGCCTACAATGGATAGCAACATAATTGCTGCAACAAAAAAACTTAAAATGATTAAATATTTCTCCTGTTTTTTATACATACACCCAACTCCCTTACTTGCACTATATCCATTTATAAGACGTTTAAATACTTCACTACATAAAAAAGAACCTGTAAAAAGAGCGATACACCGCATCTCTTTACAGGCTAAAATTTTATATTCGGTCCTCTTCACGAATATCGTCAATTGGTACGAATACTTCTATATGTCGTTTTAAGTTTTGGAAAATAGCTGGTGCATCGCCGCCGTATTCGCCGTCTAGATTTAAATGAACTTCTTCATCTGACGTCACAAAGACTCGGCTTGCTTTGCGGTAAATCACTCGCTCATCATTTAAATGCTCGCCTCGTAATGTAAGGGAGGCAATGCGAACAAAATCTGCAATGGAGCATTCTTTTAATACCATTACGGTGAACAGCCCATCATTAATCGATGCATCTGGTGCAATTTTTTCAAAGCCGCCCACAGAGTTTGTCAGGCCACATAAAAACATCATTGCATTACCATCAAAGATCTCATCGTCTATTTCAATTCTCATATGCGTTGCTTTAATTGATGGAATCATTTCAATCCCTTTTAAATAATAGGCAAGCTGACCAAGTACCGTTTTCATCTTACTGGGTACCTCATACGTTAACTCCGTAATACGACCACCCGCCGCAATATTAATAAAGTAACGGTTGTCATTTAATAGGCCGACATCAACAGGAATCGTGTCGCCTTTCGTAATAATGTCCACCGCTTCCTCAATTTTACGTGGAATATGCACTGCACGTGCAAAATCATTCGTTGTCCCCATTGGAATTAAGCCTAGCTTTGGTCGCTTTTCGTACTGGCTAATACCGGCAACGACTTCATTTAATGTTCCATCGCCTCCAACAGCAATAACAATATCAAATTCGCGTTCTACTGCAATTTTCGCTGCATTTTCCGCGTCACCCGCGCAAGTTGTGGCGTGACAAGACGTTTCATAGCCTGCAATCTCTAGCTTTTCGAGTACTTCTGGTAAATGCTTTTTAAACACCTCTCGTCCAGACGTAGGGTTGTAAATAATTCGCGCTCTTTTCATGTTCATCATCCTGATTTTCGTATTTAAAAATATTACGTATTAGGCTAATAAAAAGTTCCTACACAAGAGTAGGAACTTCTCCATTTATCTTTTTAATGCAGTATTTACTTTTGCTTTAAAATCTTCATAAACGTAAGACCATAGTTGTGGATTCTCTACGTATTGTTTACGCATATTATCATACATCGCTTTTTGCGCTTCTTCAAATGATGCGTCTTCTTTATCAGGTAAGTTTGCACGCATGTCCATTACAAATTCTTGTAGTTGCGGTGCACGAGGACCCCACTGACCAACGACTTCCCCTGCTTCATTTAAAAGAAGATAAATCGGAATAGCACGTCCACCATTTGTTAAATAGCGGTCGATTAAGTCTGTATCTGCATCACGAAGCACTGTTCGCACTTCTAAATCAGCTGCTTCTGCAGTTTTACGGATAATTGGATTGTTAATCATTGCATCGCCGCACCAGTCTTCCGTAATCGCTAAAATGTGGATGTTTTTTGCCGTTAGCTCTTCAATAAACGCGTCCCCTGCTGGCACTTCGAAGCCTTTATAAATAGCAAAGCTTTGTTCTTTTAATTGAGACATGCCGTCCATATAGTCAGCCATTAACTGGCCTTGCTCAAAATATTGTTGTTCTGTTTTCATCATTTATCCCTCCACTACTAGTATTAACCATATTGTGCATGGAATTTCTCCAAAATACAATTAGAAATACACAACTCGCCCAAAATAGGGCGAGTTGATGTCCTTATTTATGTGGATGGAAAATTTCACTTACTTACCCACAAATAAAGCCGTACCAAAATATCATGGTACGGCTTCTCTCGTTTATGAGTGATTCGTGAGATTAAAACATTTCAGAAGTTGTTTTTGCTTGTAAATGCAGTTGTAAGTAATCAGGACCACCAGCTTTTGAATCGGTGCCTGACATATTGAATCCACCAAATGGTTGGTAACCTACGATTGCACCTGTACATCCACGGTTGAAGTAAAGGTTTCCTACGTGGAATTCTTCGCGCGCATATTCTAAATTCAGACGATTTTTTGTAATAACAGCCCCTGTTAACCCGTACTCTGTGTCATTTGCAATCGAGATTGCCTCTTCAAATGAATCTGCTTTTGCAATGGCTACGACTGGTCCGAAAATTTCTTCTTTCATAATGCGCGCTGATGGTTCTACATCGACGAAAACTGTTGGTTGTACGAAATAACCAACTGAATCATCCGCTGTTCCCCCTGCTACAAGACGCCCTTCTCCTTTACCGATTTCAATGTACTCAGAAATTTTCTTGAATGCATTTTGATCGATTACTGAGTTTAAGAAGTGTGATGGATTTGTTGGGTCTCCAACTGTTAACTCCTTTGTAAGCTCTGTTACGCGAGCTACCACTTCATCGTACACATCTTTTACGATGACTACGCGTGAACAGGCAGAACATTTTTGACCTGCAAAGCCGAATGAAGATTTCACAATTGATTGTGCAGCTAATTCTAAATCCGCTTCTTTATCAACAACAATCGTGTCTTTTCCACCCATTTCAGCAATGACACGCTTAATCCAAATTTGGCCATCGTTTAACACAGACGCACGCTTGTTAATACGTAGTCCGACATCACGTGAACCAGTGAAACTAATGAAGCGTGTTAGTGGATGATCAACTAAATAGTCCCCTACCTCCGCACCATTTCCAGGTACAAAATTGACTACCCCTGCTGGAAGACCGGCTTCTTCTAGCACTTCGATAAATTTATATGCAATAACAGGTGTTGTAGATGCTGGCTTTAATAATACGGTATTGCCCGTAACAACTGCCGCTACCGTTGTTCCTGCCATAATGGCAAACGGGAAATTCCATGGTGAGATCACAATACCGATACCTAATGGGATGTAGTCATAACGGTTGTATTCATCAGGGCGACTTTCAACAGGTTGGCCATCTTTTAAACGCAACATTTGGCGACCATAATATTCTAAGAAATCGATTGCTTCCGCTGTTTCAACATCTGCTTCGTTCCAAGACTTACCAGCTTCTTTTGTTAATAGAGCTGAGAATTCATGCTTGCGACGGCGAATAATTGTTGCCGCTTTAAATAATACATCTGCACGTACTTCCGGTTTTACTTTTTTCCATGTTTTAAATGTTTCATTCGCAGCTTGCATTGCTTTTTCAGCTAGTTCTTGATCCGCTTTTGATACGCGACCGATTAATTGCGCTTTGTTTGCTGGGTTATAAGAATTTATTTTGTCTGCTGTAGTGATGCGTTCACCACCAATAATTAGTGGATAATCAGCACCTAATTGTTGCTCCACCTTTGCTAATGCCTCTGTATACGCTTGTTTATTCTCTTCCACACTAAAATCTGTAAATGGCTCATGTTTATAGTTAATCATTTAAAATTCCTCCTAATGTTTAGCGCAATATAATATTGCACTCTATTATTCTTAATTAACTCAATTGTGCAATAATTCGTTGCTTAAATCAACATTTTTTTCTGTTTTATTTAAAATAATCCGAATTTTATATCAGGCATGCTAAAATAATAAAATAGAGAAGGAGCTGAAAAGTGTATGAAACCTAGCGATCTTAGCAAGGTATATGAGTTCATGACAGAACAAATCCAAACTGGCTTATGTGCAATCGATGAAAGCGGTCGAGTCATAATATATAATAAAAAAATGCGTGAACTAACGGGTGAGTCGATTCAAGAGGTTGCACAACGATTTGTTTCAGAATCATTAGACTTCAATCATGAGCACAATATTTTACATAACGTACTCCAATCTGGACAGTCCTTATGCCATGTTAAACATACATTTTGGAATAAAAAAGGTGAAGAAGTAACAATTATTAGTGACTACTTTCCACTTGTCCAAGAGGATGGTTCAAAAATTGCTATTCAGTTTGCTCGTGATGTTTCACAACTAGAGTTTTTAATGGATCGACCACTGAGTCGCTATGGTGCGCCGTTAACATTCGATATTATTACGGCAGTTTCAACAGCAATGCGTCAAGTTATTCAGCAAGCAAAAATTGCTGCCATGGGTCGGATTCCAGTTTTGTTAATTGGTGACTCCGGAACCGGAAAAGATATGATTGCAGAAGGGATTCACCATGAGCTAGCAGAAAAAAATGAAATGTTCATTACGCTTATTTGTCACCGCAATGAAGATATGTTATTAAAACAACTAGAAACCTATATTGCCGAAGCTGAAAATTACACCTTCTTTGCAGTACGTATAGAGTATCTTTCAATGTCAGCACAAGATCGTATTACAAAACTGCTCGAAGCACATAAAGAGCGTAAACATGTGTTTATTGCAAGTATTGGTGAAGACCCAATTGACTTAATTCAGCAAGGACGATTATCCAAAAATTTATACTATTTATTTTCAAATTTAACTATTAAAGTACCGTCATTACATGAAAGACGTGAAGATATTATGCCCTTCATCGAAGACTATTTTTCTCGTAGACGCATCAACTATGGGATTCATGTAAAAGGCTTATCAAAAGAAGTCGAACAAGTTTTTCTAAATTATGATTGGCCAGGTAATTTAAAAGAACTTGAGGTTTTGCTTGATGATATTAGTCTACTCCTAACAAATGAAGAATATGTGGAAATGTCGATGTTACCCGCCTATTTCAAGTGGAAACTAAAGCAAACACAGTCACCAAAAGAAAGTAATCCACTCTTATTGAACTTTAATAATGAGCAGGGGTTACGTCCATTAGATGAGTATTTGCGTGAAGTAGAAGACTACTATATTGCATATGCGCTGCAACTCAATGACGGCAATATTTCACAAACAGCAAAAGCGCTAGGCATTCATCGCCAAGGCTTACAATACCGTCTAAAACGAAAATAAGGACAACCGGCTCCCCCTTCATTAAGGAAGGAGTCTTTTTTTATGCAAAAAATTAATGCGTTTATATATTAAGAAATTAAAGAATAGATAAATTATACAAAAAAGGAGAATAAATATTCATAAACTAGTATTTTCCTATAACTTTTGTGCAGATTTACTATTTCTAAAATTATAAAAAATAAAATTATTCAGGCTAAAAACCTTGATAAATCAACATTATAAAGTGCAATAATCTGAAAATAAAAAAAACAATATTCCCTTTTTAAAATTTTTACTATATACTCACTTCAACGTTAACTTATTTTTTATACACTAGGAGGATACATTCACATGAAGTTAAAGGACCTTTTTATTTCTCTTTCGGAGAATAGAACATTAAATTCTGCTGCACAAAAGTACGGTCTTAAATTCGGGGCGCAAAATGTCGTTGCAGGTACAAATATCGACGAAGCAATCGAAAGCATCAAGGAATTAAATAAACATGGCATTTCATGCACAATTGATAATTTAGGCGAATTTGTTTTCGAAAAATCTGAAGCACTTGCAGCAAAACAGCAGATTTTAGCTGTGATTGAACGAATTAATGCCGACCAAGTGGATGCACATATTTCACTTAAACCTTCTCAGCTTGGTTTAGATATTGATTATGATTTTTGTTATGAAAACTTAAAAGAAATCGTGTCAATTGCTCATCAGTATGGTATATTTGTTAATTTCGATATGGAAAATTATACTCGTCTTCATACGTCATTCCAATTGCTAGAGTCATTAAATGAGCACTATGACAATGTGGGTACAGTTATTCAAGCGTATTTCTTCGAATCAGATCAAAATATTGAGCGTTATAAAAACTTCCGTCTACGTCTGGTTAAAGGGGCATACAAAGAAGACCCAAGTGTAGCATTCCAAACGAAAAAAGAAATTGATCAAAAATTTATCGAGCAAATTGAGTATCATCTACTCCACGGTAAGTTCACGTCGATTGCTACACATGACCACAATGTGATTAACCATGTAAAGCAGTTTGTTAAACAGCATCAGATTTCGAATGAGAAATTTGAGTTCCAAATGCTGTATGGCTTCCGTAAAGATATGCAACTCAGCCTTGCCAAAGAAGGTTACAACTTCTGTACTTATTTACCGTTCGGAAGTGATTGGTACGGTTATTTCATGCGTCGCCTAGCTGAACGCCCACAAAATTTAACGCTAGTAACAAAGCAAGTATTTAATAAAAAGACCAATATGCTACTTGGTATTGGTACAGCCGCATTTGTCCTAGGACGTGTTACAAAACGTAAGTCGTAATAAGGAAAAAGAGGAATGGTTCAACATTTAAAACAAGGGGGGCATTTATATGTCAGATATGAGTTTCCAGCTACTCGCGATCGTCATTTATATGATTGCGATGTTAGCAATTGGTTGGTATGCATTTAAGAAGACTAGTAATTTAACAGATTATATGTTAGGTGGACGCGGACTTGGTGCGACTGTAACAGCTCTTAGCGCAGGGGCCGCAGACATGTCTGGTTGGCTACTAATGGGGTTACCAGGTGCTATTTATTTATCTGGTTTAGTAGAAGTTTGGATTGCGATTGGTTTAACTATTGGTGCTTATCTAAACTGGTTATTGGTAGCGCCGCGCTTACGTGTTTATACACAAGTAACGAAAGATTCGATTACAATTCCGAGTTTCTTAGATAACCGTCTGCGTGACAATACAAAATTACTACGTATTGCATCAGGGCTTATTATTTTAGTATTCTTTACGTTCTATGTATCATCAGGTATGGTATCCGGCGGGAAGTTCTTTGAAAGTTCATTCGGCTATGATTATCATACAGGATTACTAGTTGTATCCGCTGTTGTTGTAGCTTACACATTATTTGGTGGATTCTTAGCGGTTAGTTATACAGACGTTATTCAAGGCTTAATCATGGTAATCACGTTAATCGCTGTTCCTGTATTTGGGATATTCCTAACTGGTGGTATTGGTGAAACAATCAACTCAATTAAGCAAGTAGATCCTGAGCTATTAACATTACTTCCGGCATCGGCTTCTGCTGCTGCAATTATTTCTTCCGTTGCATGGGGCTTAGGTTACTTCGGTCAACCACATATTATCGTACGTTTTATGGCGATTAGCTCTGTAAAAGAAACGAAAAGTGCACGCCGCATCGGGATTGGCTGGATGATTTTCAGCTTACTTGGTGCCATTGCGACAGCATTTGTTGGCATTGCTTACTTCCAACAGCAAGGTATCGAACTAAAAGATAGCGAAACTGTATTTATCGTACTTGGTCAAATTTTATTCCACCCGTTCATTGCAGGGATTATACTTGCAGCTATTTTAGCAGCTGTAATGAGTACGATTTCTTCACAATTAATCGTAACATCTTCAGCTTTAATTGAAGATATTTATAAAGCTTTATTCAATAAAACAGCTACAGATACGCACTATGTATTCATGGGGCGAATGTCTGTACTTGTTGTATCAATCATTGGAGCAGTTATTGCTTGGAATCCAGAAAGCTCAATTTTAGGCTTAGTTGCATTTGCATGGGCAGGATTTGGTGCTTCATTCGGTCCAATTATATTACTTTCATTATTCTGGTCTAAACTAACAAACTATGGTGCATTAGCTGGAATGGTATCCGGAGCTGTAGTTGCCTTCGTTTGGGGGAAAATGGAAAACTTAACAAGTATGCTTTATGAAATTGTACCTGGCTTCTTAGTATGTTTAGTTGTAGCAGTGATCGTCAGCCTGATCACTTATAAACCAAACAAAGAAATTGAAGAAGAATTCGCTGAAACAAAACGCATTATGAAAGAAGAACAAAACTAAATATTACAAAGGCACAACTCGACTAAAATAAGGCGAGTTGATGTCCTTACATATGTGGATAGGAAAGGTAACCTTTCTTATCTACAAACGAAAAACTCGGAGTAAGCACAGTGCTTACTCCGAGTTTTTCATTTGGAAAAATTAACGTTTATTAATTTCTTCCATAAGGATTTGGTTTGTCAGTTGAGGATTTGCTTGTCCTTTTGAAGCCTTCATAATTTGGCCAAGTAGCGCTTTAAGTGCACGCTCTTTACCATCTTTAAAGTCAGCTACTGATTTTTCGTCTGCATCAAGTACAGTCGTAACAAAACCACGAATCACTTCAGGATCAGAAATTTGAACTAAGCCTTTTTCTTTTACGATTTTCGTAGCTTCACCGCCGTTAGCCACTAACTCAGTGAAGACTTTTTTCGCGATTTTTGATGAAATCGTACCATCAGAGATTATTTTAATCATACCAGCTAAGTTTTCAGGTGTAAGTGCTGTCTCGTTTAGGTCCTTGCCTTCCGCTTTTAAGTACGCAGAAACATCTCCCATTAACCAGTTGGCAGCTAACTTCGCATCCGCACCAGCAGTTACCGTTGCATCAAAGAAATCAGATATGTCTTTACTTACAACAAGTACAGCTGCGTCATAAGGCGTTAAACCAAGTTCTGATTCATAACGCGCTCTACGTGCATCTGGAAGCTCAGGAATTTCAGCTTTTACACGCTCTAACCACGCATCATCAATTGAAAGATGTACTAAGTCTGGTTCAGGGAAGTAACGGTAATCATCCGTACCTTCTTTTACACGCATAAGAATTGTTTTACCAGTTTTCTCATCAAAACGACGAGTTTCTTGGCCAATTTCTCCACCGCTAGAAAGAACTTGTGCTTGTCGAATTTCTTCATGCTCAAGACCTTTACGAACGAATGAGAATGAGTTTAAGTTTTTCAGCTCTGCTTTTGTACCGAATTGTTCTTGACCATATGGACGTAGTGAAATGTTGGCATCACAACGTAATGAGCCTTCTTCCATACGTACATCTGAAACGCCTGAATACTGAATGATTGATTTCACTTTTTCAAGATAAGCATATGCTTCAGCAGGAGTACGGATGTCTGGCTCAGAAACGATTTCAACTAACGGTGTACCTTGACGGTTGAAGTCAACAAGTGAATAACCATCTGCGTGAGATAGTTTACCAGCATCTTCTTCCATATGAAGACGTGTAATACCGATACGTTTTGTATAGCCGTCTACTTCGATATCAACCCAGCCATTTTTACCAATTGGTTTATCAAATTGTGAAATTTGGTAAGCTTTCGGATTGTCCGGATAGAAGTAGTTTTTACGGTCGAATTTTGTTTCTTGTTCGATTTCCATGTTTAATGCAAGTGCTGCACGTATAGCGTAATCTACTACGTTTTTGTTTAACACAGGTAAAACGCCTGGGTAACCTAGGTCGATTACAGATGTGTTTGTATTTGGCTCAGCACCGAAATGGTTAGGTGATGAAGAGAAGATTTTAGAGTTTGTTTTTAACTCAACGTGTACTTCTAAACCAATAATCGTTTCAAAGTTCATATTATTTTACCTCCCAAATTTGAGGTGTTTTTGTATTGAAATCCGTTGCTTGCTCATAAGCATAAGCAGTACGGTAAATTGTTTCCTCATCGAAGTGTTTACCGATAATTTGTAAGCCTAGTGGTAGACCGTTTTCAAATCCACATGGGATCGAAATTGCAGGAACACCAGCTAAGTTGATAGGAATTGTTAAAATATCGTTTGCGTACATTGTCATTGGATCTTCTACGTTTTCACCAATTTTGAATGCTGGTGTTGGCGCAGTAGGTCCGATGATTACATCGTAGTCTTCAAATACTTTGTCGTAATCTGCTTTAATTAATGTACGTGCTTGTTGCGCTTTTTTGTAGTAAGCATCGTAAGTTCCAGCACTTAGAGAGTAAGTACCAAGCATAATACGACGTTTTACTTCATCACCGAAGCCTTGTGCACGTGATTCTTTGTAAAGTTCCATTAAGTTTTTCACGCCTTCAGCACGGAAACCGTAACGGATACCGTCGAAACGAGAAAGATTTGAAGAAGCTTCTGATGATGAAAGAATGTAGTAAGCTGCTAGTGCGTATTTAGAATGAGGAAGTGATACTTCTTCAACTGTAGCGCCTAATTTCTTTAATACTTCAAGTGCGTCTAAAACAGATTGTTTCGCTGCTTCGCCAACACCTTCACCTAAAAACTCTTTTGGAACAGCAATACGCAGGCCTTTAATATCGCCATTAAGTGTTGCTGCGTAATTTGGTACTTCAACGTTAGCTGAAGTTGAATCCATTGGATCTACACCTGAGATTGCTTCAAGTAATAGAGCGTTGTCGCGTACGTTGCGTGTAATTGGTCCAATTTGGTCAAGAGATGATGCAAATGCAACAAGACCGAAACGTGATACACGTCCGTAAGTTGGTTTCATCCCTACAACGCCGCAATATGCTGCTGGTTGACGAATAGAACCACCTGTATCAGAACCAAGTGAGAATGGTACTTCACCAGCTGCTACTGCTGCTGCAGATGCACCTGAAGAACCGCCTGGTACGTGAGCCAGACTCCATGGATTTTTTGTTGTTTTGTAAGCAGAGTTTTCGTTTGAAGAACCCATTGCGAACTCATCCATGTTTAATTTCCCGATTGTTACCATACCTGCTGCGCGCAGTTTTTGTACAACCGTTGCATCGTAAATTGGCATGAAGCCTGCAAGAATTTTAGAAGCACATGTTGTTTCTAATCCTTCTGTTACGATATTATCTTTAACCCCGATAGGAAGACCGAAAAGTGGTCCGCGTTCCTCGAAAGGTACTTTATCCATTTCAGCAGCTTGAGCAGTTGCTTGTTCTTCATTTAATGCTAAGAATGCTTGTACTTCACTGTCTAATGCATTAACGCGTGCGTATGCTTCTTTTGTTAATTCAGCAATCGTTAATTCGCCGTTATGTAGGCTTTCTTGTAATTCAGTTGCTGAGCGTTCAAATAACGTCATGAAAGATCCTCCTTTTTTATAATCAAATTCGCCGGAAACTTAGATAGTATGAAGCATACTATTTTAGTCTAAGATTGATGGTACTTTAACTTGACCAGCTTCTTGTTCTTTAACGTTTAGCATCATTTTTTCACGATCTAAACCTTTGCCTGCAACGTCTTCGCGCATTACGTTTACTAATGGTAATACGTGTGTAGTTGGTTCTACATTCGTTGTATCTAATTCGTTCAGCTGCTCAGCGAAATCTGTAATTTTACCAAGTTGTTCAGCAAATTTTTCCGCTTCTTCTTCTGTAATAGCAAGACGCGCTAAATGAGCTACGTGCTTCACTTCTTCTTTTGATAGTTTTGCCATTGTTTACACCTCCAGATTCGATAAACCATGCCCATTATCATACCATTTTTCATTTTAAAAATCACAACTTTACATAAAATAACGCAAAGTGACGCTCAGAATTTGACGAATTACCGCCATTCGATGAACTAAAGTACTACCGCAATTGAAATGCTCATTCGCGCTAGTTTACACCCGAACGAAAAAACCGTCGCATCCACGGGACATTGCCGGAATAACTTACATGGTTACGCCCCAACTTTTAAGGAGTAGCGCGAATGCTTAGACAGATAAAAACAGTGCCACGCAAGTAGCATGACACTGCAATTTCCAATTTATTCATAAATATGAACGAATGGCTCATCATTATTTCGTTCTTTTTTAATAAGCGCCTCTGGACCATTCACTGATGTAATACTTACATTAATATTTAAATCTTTTGGCAGTTGCTTTAGCATGACCCCTGTTAAATATTGTGTAAAGCCAATGAGCTCAGCTGTGCCGTAAAATTGTATCGGAATTTCAATTTCAAGCGTTTGGATTTTTTTGTTTTGATAAAAGCCAGTACCGATTACACTCGTAAAGTTTGAGAAGTACTGATCCACGTCTTGCTTAAAGTTTTGAAAGCTCGTGTTCATATCACGGTAAATATCATCCGGCGAGGACATCGGAAAGGTAACGTATTTTTCGTCAATCGTTTCCCAGTCACCGAGGCCATTTTTCCCTGCATCGACTACATTATAAGCAAAGTACGTCCCCGGAACAATTGAGTTACGTGCTTCCTGCTTAAATAATCCAATGACAATTGGGATATCTGCAAGTTCCGTGCGTGCACGTAAGCGCGTAATAACTTCTGCTGCAATTTTCTTACCAGCCTTTTCAAGCTCGGCCTCTGGAATCTTTTGCTCATAAAACTCTCCGTACTGTTCTTTTTGATAATAATAAATCGAATTGAGCGCAAGGCCAATAGACATCCCAGCAAGCTTTACTTTATTATCATCTGTTTTCATTAAATAGTTTTGCTCGATTAAATGGGCGACATAAATAGGGGCTTCAACTGCCTTTATCGACGGATCCATTTCTGCACCTGTTTTTGCATCAAGACTAGAAGGGTTTAAGCCTTGTAAATCAGGACCTTTATCTTTTGTTTGATTGCTACGAGCTAGCCAGTTACTGACCGTATTTTCCGATAAATACTGGCCTTCCTGGAAGTAATAATTTTCGGTATCAAATTCGGCTTGAGAAAGACGCATTAAGCCATTTTCGACTTCCTTCATATCATATTTCGTATTAATATTTGATACGACGAGGCCACGACTGGCGCTCTCTTTATAAGGAATCAGTGTTTTATAATAGTTTTCACTTAGTTGAAGATTCGGGATGATAGTTGTTTCCACTTCTTCTGCTTCATCTGACTGTTGCAATACCTCTGTATCCTCTTTAAAGGATGGTGTACAACCAGCTAGCATCGCAAGGGCGATCATCGCCGGTATCCAGCGAAATCGGGTCATGAGAACAGGTCTCCTTTACTGTTGTAATTGTTCAATTAGACGATTTTCGTCCCAAATTTCAATGCTTAAGCTTTGTGCCTTTGTCAGCTTTGAGCCAGCATCTTCACCTGCAATAACAAGGTCTGTTTTTTTACTAACACTCCCTGCAACCGTACCACCTAACTCTTCTATTTTCGCCTTAGCTTCGTTGCGTGTCAATTGCGCCAATTTTCCTGTTAACACAATTGTTTTCCCAGCAAACGGATTAGTGCCGACTTCTACCTGTACCTTTTTGCCTTTGAATGTCATATTAATGCCGACATCTTTTAGGCGTGTAATAAGGAGTTGGATTTTTTCGTTGGCAAAATAATTCACGACAGACTCGGCCATTTTATCACCGATTTCGTGAATTTCTTTTAAATGCTCAAATTCAGCTTCCATTAATGCATCCATCGTTTCATAATGCTCTGCTAAAATTTTCGCTGCCTTCTCACCAACGTGACGAATACCTAAACCGAATAATAGGCGCTCAAGTGAATTATCCTTAGACTTTTCAAGCGCTTCGACTAAGTTCGTAGCAGATTTTTGCCCCATTCGGTCAAGTTCGATTAGCTGCTCTACTTGAAGTAAGTAAAGATCTGCTACATCGTGAATATAGCCTTCACGCAGTAATTGCTCCACTACCTTTTCACCAAGACCATCAATATTCATCGCATTGCGTGATACAAAGTGCTTCACACCTTCTGCAATTTGCGCTTGGCATAGCGGATTTACACAGCGTAGTGCAACATCACCTTCAATACGAACAAGTTCACTTTCACAAGCAGGACAATGTGTTGGCATTTTGTACGGGACGGAATCTTCCTGACGTTGTTCTACTAGGACACCAACCACTTGTGGTATAATATCGCCGGCTTTACGGATAATAACCGTATCAGTTATACGAATATCTTTTTCACGAATTAAGTCTTCATTATGCAAAGAGGCACGGCCAACTGTTGAACCTGCGACGAGTACTGGTTCTAAAATGGCTGTTGGCGTAATCACACCTGTACGACCCACTGTTAGCTCAATATCAAGAAGCTTCGTCACAACTTCCTCCGCCGGGAATTTATACGCGATTGCCCAGCGTGGACTTTTTGCTGTAAAGCCAAGCTCATCTTGATGCGCATAACGATTTACTTTAATTACAATTCCGTCAATTTCATATGGTAAATTTGGGCGTTCTTCTGTCCATTTAGTAATAAACGTTAAAACGTCGTCAATTGTTGCACAAGCCTGACGTTCTTTATTTGACGGGAAGCCAAGCTCCGCTAAATAATCAAGCATCTCACCGTGACCATCAATGCCGTACGCCTCGCCGTCCCCACCAATTGCATAAATAAATGTTGATAGCTGGCGGCTCGCTGCGATTTTAGGATCCAGCTGACGCAGTGACCCTGCTGCTGCATTTCGCGGATTCGCAAAAAGCTCCTC
This sequence comes from Solibacillus sp. FSL H8-0538, assembly GCF_038003525.1. Taxonomy (NCBI): domain Bacteria; kingdom Bacillati; phylum Bacillota; class Bacilli; order Caryophanales; family Caryophanaceae; genus Solibacillus; species Solibacillus sp. FSL H8-0538. The sequence goes on from NZ_JBBOPI010000001.1 coordinate 3,296,766, forward strand.
ACCCTTTTCCGTACGTGCTGCATTTAATTTTTCAAATGACTTTTTCGGCATATATGCCTCGCCACGTACTTCAATTGTGACAGGTTTAGTTAGACGTAGTGGGATTGCGCGAATCGTTTTTAAATTCGCCGTAATGTCCTCACCAAGATAGCCATCGCCGCGTGTCGCTCCTTGAATAAATACACCGTCCTCATACCGCAGTGAAATCGCTAGTCCGTCGATTTTCAGTTCGCATACATATGAGTAATCCTCGCCGATTGCTTGACGAATTTTACGGTCAAAATCACGTAGGTCCTCTTCATTGAAAGCATTTGACAGACTTAGCATCGGTGTTGCATGGGTCACCTTTTGAAAGCCTTCAAGCACCGTACCGCCAACACGTTGCGTCGGCGAATCCGGAAATATAAACTCTGGATTCGCTTCTTCTAATGCAATTAATTCATGTAGTAGCTGGTCGTACACACTGTCTAAAACGACCGGCTGATCTAGCACATAATAGGCATGTCCATATTCATGAAGGAGTTTGTTTAATTCTGCAATGCGTTGTTCAATTTCGTTCATATAAGCCCTCCCTAAACCTTTGTAATCGGCGCATATTTCGCTAGTAATCGTTTAATGCCGACTGGTTGCGGAAAGGCAATGTCCAATTCCATGCCGTCCCCTTCACCTCTTACACTAACAACCATACCAGTGCCCCACTTGCTATGAGCTGCCTTATCGCCAACCTTCCAACCAAATGCATCGCCACCTGTTGAAGCAAGACGAGATGTTTGAGATGTCGGATTTTGTACAGCCCCAAGTGAGCGTTTTTGTGTCGCTCGGTCATAGCGTCTTGCGCTAAACGGTAGCGATTCATTATTAATTGATTTACTGTTAGCCTTTGATACTTGCTCAACTACATCCTCTGCAATTTCCTTTAAGAAACGTGAAGGTGCGTTGTAACCTGTACGACCGAAAATCGTACGCGAGCCCGCACAGGATAAGTAAAGACGTTGTTCTGCACGCGTTATACCTACATAAGCGAGACGTCTTTCCTCAGCCATTTCGTCTTCACTTTCTAAAGAACGTGAATGTGGGAAAATATTTTCCTCCATCCCGATAATGAAGACAACTGGGAACTCTAAGCCTTTTGCGGCATGCATCGTCATTAAAATAATTGTACCTTTTGCTTTTTCTTCTTCATCTAGTGCATCGATATCTGCTACAAGGGCTAAGTCTGTTAAGAAGGCGACAAGTGATTGGTCCTCGCTACGCTCCTCAAATGCTTTCGTTACCGATAAAAATTCCTCGATATTTTCTAAACGGCTTTCTGCTTCAATTGACTTTTCAGCTTGTAGCATTTTACGATAGCCTGATTTTTCGATAACTTCTTCCACAAGCTCTGTTACAGAAATTTGCTCCTGCTTGTCACTAAGCGCACGAATCATTAAATAAAATTGGTCTGCTGCAGCTGCTGCCTTGCCTGTTAAGCCCATAAATACAAGCTCTTGCATTGCATCGAAAATTGAACGGTCCTGCTCAATGGCATAGCGCGCCATTTTCTCAAATGAAGTCGCCCCAATTGCCCGTTTCGGTTCATTTATTATACGCGCAAGTGACAGATCATCATCATTATTAGCTATTAAACGCAAGTACGCGAGTAAATCTTTAATTTCTTTTCGGTCATAGAACTTCGTGCCACCGACGATTTGGTAATTCATATTCGATTTAACGAGCACGTCCTCCATGACACGGGACTGCGCGTTTGTACGGTATAGAATGGCGAAATCATCAAGCTTATAGCCGTCTTCATTGCTCAGCTTTTGAATCGTTTGTACGACATACTGTGCCTCTTCCTGTTCGTTATAAGCTTTGTATAATTGGATTTTTTCACCTTCGCTATTATCCGTGCGAAGTTTTTTTGGATAACGGTTTTTATTGTTTTCAATAACACTGTTGGCCGCCTCAAGAATGCGCTGCGTAGAACGGTAGTTTTGTTCAAGCATTATCACTTTCGCTTCCTTGTAATCCTTTTCAAACGATAAAATATTGCCAATATCCGCACCGCGCCAACGATAAATCGATTGGTCTGAATCCCCTACAACACAAATATTTCGGAATTTCTTCGCCAGCATTTGAACTAATTTATACTGTGAATGGTTCGTATCTTGATACTCATCGACATGGATATACTGGAATTTATTTTGATAATACTCTAATACATCCGGCACGCGTTCGAAAAGCTGAATTGTCGTCATGATTAAATCATCGAAATCGAGTGACTGGTTTTTACGAAGACGTTTTTCATAACCTTCATACACTTGCGCGGCAATTTTTTCGAACGGATTATTAATATTCATATTCGCCTTAAACTGATCTGACGTAATACATTCATTTTTAGCGGAGCTAATTGCATTTAAAATCGCACGTGGATCATATTGTTTTGGATCAATATTTAATTCTTTTAAGACATTTTTAACAACGGATAATTGGTCTGAGCTATCTAAAATTGAAAAGCTTTTCGAAAATCCAATACGATCAATATTGCGGCGCAAAATACGTACACACATTGAGTGGAATGTTGATACCCACATGCTTTCCGTCGTACCGTTTCCTAAAACACCGTCAATTCGCTCACGCATTTCGCGCGCCGCTTTATTCGTAAACGTTATCGCTAAGATTTTTGAAGGATAGACTTCTTTTTCTACTATTAAATACGCGATGCGGTGCGTTAGTACTCGTGTTTTTCCAGAACCGGCCCCCGCCATAATGAGTAGCGGTCCTTCTGTTGTTTTTACTGCTTCAGCCTGCTGTGGATTCATGCCCGCTAGCAGATTTTTTGCAATGTGCTCCATCTTGCACCGTCCTCCCACAAACATTTGTTCTTATTATATATTAAATAACTATATTTTTCACTGCGTTTACCGTTTTTAGAGCAGCTTGTAGGTCTTCATATAAAATATTGCCTACTACAATCGTATCGGCATACGTTGCCATTTCTGCGGCCTGCTCGACAGATGCAATTCCCCCACCATAAAATAGTTTTGTTTCTTCTAGCACTTCGCTCACTTCCTTGACAATTTCAACATCGCCGTAAGCCCCGCTATATTCTACATAAAAAATCGGTAGCTTGAAATACTTTTCCGCCATACGTGCGTAGGCAATCACATCATCTGTAGTTAAATCTGTTTTCGCATTTGTTACCTCGGCGACTTTGCAATCCGGATTTAATACACAATAGCCTTCTGCAACCAGCTCTTCCCACACCATAATATCACCATATTCTTTAATGGCCTCATGGTGCAAATCCTTCACCCATTTGGTATCCGTACTATTTAATACTGATGGAATAAAATAATAATCATAGCCTGGCGTTACAGATTCAATATTTGAAATTTCTAATGCAACCGGTACCGAGTAGCGACGTACGCGAACTAAAATATCCAGCACATTATCAAGCGTAACATTATCCGTACCCCCAACTAAAATAACATCTGTTCCTGATTCACAAATGAGCTCTAACGCTTCATCTGAAATTTCCTTTGCAGGATCAATTTTAAATACATGCCGCCATTTTAAGTAGTCCATTTCTATTTCCACCTATCCATTTATTTTTCATCTATCGTCGTTATAAGTATAGCGAATTTATAAGAAAAGTTCATTCGCGCTCGTTTACACGCGACAGCTGCTTGCGAACCCGAAGCAACCTCGAGCGTGCGGCGCGAATGCCTAGACATTATCAAAAAGTTATAGTTTCTTATCTCTTTAGAAAGACACAACTCGCCCAAAATAGGGCGAGTTGATGTCCTTACTTATGTGGATGGGAAAGTTATACTTTCTTATCCACAAATGAAAAGACTGAGCTAAAACTCTGCTCAGTCTACTATTTAGAAATTATTTAGGTGCTGTGAACGGCTTTTCCTCTGGATAAAGTCGTCCTAGCATTTCATCGTACGTATCATTTCCATAATCGAAGCAACGGCGTACACGTGAAATCGTCGCAGTAGATGCACCGGTTTCTTTTTTTATCGCTTCATACGTTTTCTTTAAACGTAGTAAATGGGCAACTTCAAAACGTTGTGCTAGCGACTGAATTTCGCTAATTGTACATAAGTCATCAAAAAACTTATAGCACTCTTCGATATCATTCAATTCTAATACTGCTTTAAATAACTGGTCCGTTTGATGACCACGAATTTTTTCGATTTGCATTCATTTCACCCTTTCCTCTCTATTCTGAATATGTGACAGATGCTGCAAGTCCAGGTGATGCTGGTACAAAGTGAATCCACGTTTTACCAGGAACTAACTTTACTTCGCTACCATCTTCTTCAATTGCTACAAGTAAGCCATCTGTATTTTTCCATTGTATTTCACGCATAACCCCTGCTTGGAACACATATGCGCCGCCACCTTTCGTTATATCAATATCACGTCGTCCGACATTATCAATAATCCGATGAGGCATTTCAAAAAATAGCACATTCGATAGCGAAACATATTCATCTGTTGAATAGTCCACTGTCGCTACATTGGCTGAATGTCTAGTATAGCTATTTGTTTGTGCATCATAAATATACTCGCTATTAAAAGTACCTTGATTGCTATATTTAATGGCTACTTGATTTGCCTTCACACCTATTTTAACACTATCTAGCGCTTCATAAAATGAATATGAGACTTTTTTCTGATAAAGTAATGAAGCGCCGACTTTTTCTGCCCCCGCAATGACGTTATCTCCAGAAATATATGAATTATGTGGCGCCTTGCGATCTGATGAACGCTTGAAATACGTGCCATCATAATGCATCCCATTAATATTGTCCGCTACCCTTTGTTCGAGCATTGATTTTGCTTCTGGGCTATAACCATGCGCGATATAAAATGCATCGAGCCCCTTTGCTATATCAATAAAGTACGAGCGCGCACTACGAATCGGGCCAATCGAACTTGGAATTTCTGATTGGAATAAGGCTAATAAACGTGTAACCTCTCCTTCAGCAAGCATTTCATAAACAACATCTGCATCGGCAATACCAGACTGTGGACGTGCCTGTGGATGATTATTAATCGTCACAAGTACCGGTCTTGTTGTCACTTCTTCTGCCACACGTTCACCTGTAAATGGTGTAACATAAGGCAACTCTGCTTCAGTTGCAATTTCTTCGTCCTCAACTTCTTTGGCAGTTATTACTTCTTCCTGCTCTTCTTTTTTAGAGCAGCCTGTAATTAATATAATCGAACATACGGCTGCGGCAAACATTGTTTTTGTGTTGAACATTCTCTTCTCCCCTTTTTAGCGCATGACAGATGGTAGCATAACCGTATTTTTCATGACGTCAAAAATTCCCCTAGGTGTAATTCGAATATATGGTAAATGCGTTGATTGCAAGAATAATAAAGTATAAACCGGCTCTGACTGTGTATAACCTCTTGCCACTAATGCTTCTTTTAAGGCCAGCTCTTTTTCTGTTAGAGCTTCGACATCTCCGTCATACAGCGTACCACCGATCGTTAGTGGAATGGCCGTTACAACTTGTCCATCCTCTACTAGCACAATACCGCCTTTCATTTTCTTTAATTCATTAAAGGCCTGCTTCATGTCTTTGCTATTTTTCCCGATTAAAATAATATCTCCAGTATTGGAGTACGACGAAGCAAAACCTTTAACGCTTTTCGCAAAACCTTTAATCATCGTATTAATACGCCATTTTCCGTTGCGATCAACGAGCATTAAGTAGCTTTCATTGTGATCCGTTGACAAATCTTTTTTACGGGAGTGCATCGCAATGCTATATGGCTTCGTAATAACATCATTGACCATCTCAATTCCAATTGGCATTGAAAATTGAAAATCATCGTCCGTTAAATCAAAGTCTAAACTTAAATTCGCAATGCTCGACCAATCGACTTTTGGTAAAGCTTGAACTTTTTTGCCGTCACGCTTTAGCCAAACACCTTTAGAAAGCACGGCTTCGGGTGTAGGTGAAAATTCGTCTACTAAAATATTTATATTGGCAAAGCGCCCCGTGGCAACTAGTCCATGCAGGTTTGACATATTGTAATAACGCGCCACATTATACGTGGCCATATTATACGCATCAATTGGCGCCACACCTTGATTTAATGCCACTTGAATACACTTGTCCATTACTCCGTCTATATGGAAGCTTGGTGTTGAGCCATCCGTTGTCATCATTAAATGATCAAAAATATTTAGTTCGCGCTCCACAATGCCTTTTAACAAATGCGGTAAATCTGGACGTATCGATGAATGACGTAACGTAACTCCGTAGCCGTGCAAAATACGACTCTCTACTTCATCCACTGTCATCGCTTCATGATCACCATCTGCCCCGAATAATCGCATTCGTACAAGTGTACGCTCGGAAGCCCCGGGGAAATGACCTTCAATCTTTTTACCCTTGTTTTTCGCCGCCTGCATCCAGTACAGCATTTGATCGTCACCGCGCACCAATCTTGGCCAGCCCGTAAGCTCCCCTCCAAGCAGCACATCCTGACGCTCCAACCATTCACATACAGATGCATTCGAATAAAGTTCTTCTTCATTATCTCGTTCTGTTTGCGAGTCAAAGCGTGCCCACCAGTAAAAAGAAAACGGCGCCTTACTGAGCTCATCTAAAATTGGAAACGCTTTCTTATTTTGTAATAATAAAACGAAGGTCATATTGTCAGAAATGAACGTTGTTGTCCCTGTTTGTGCACTAAAATCGGCAAAGCTTTGCGGATTGTAGAGTTGGAAAGGATGTACATGCGGTTCAATATAGCCAGGCACAATTGTTTTGCCTGCAACATCAACAACCTCCGTATTCGTTAAATTTGTTGGCATTTCAGAGCCAACATAAACGATGCGGTCGTGTAAAATCCAAATGTTCCCTGTCATCCATTGCTTAAACATACTATGTAAATATCGTGCATTTTGAAGTACGATTGTCGGTGCTTTTTTTCCATCAATAACACTTACTTGCTCACGGATATTATTAATTTTCCATTTAATTTCTGGCATAACAAAATACTCCTCTCTCTTTTTTTCGTGTATTTTTTGTAAAAGAACATATACTAAGTTCGTTCTAATTTGCTTTATATATGCGTTTATGATGTATTTTTGCTTTAACATTTTAATCGTATCATAGCACTTTAATAAAGCAAAGTGTTTCAAAGGGATATTTTTACTTTTCTAGAAAAGGAGTGGTGGTTTTGCTTCAAGAAAACATTTCTGAACAAAATGCATTTATCCGCCTTATTTGTGGTATTGCGCTGACCGCGTTCGGGACTGGACGAATCTCACGTGATCCACACTGCACGGCTGGTCGACTGATGATTTTGGCTGGCGCAATGAAAGTAGCGGAAGGTATTTATCAGTACTGCCCGATTACAGCAATGGCAATGTCTACTTCTGAGAACGAAGACTATTCTGTCCCAGGATGCGGCTGCGATCATGATCACAATCATAGTGATAAAAAGTAATTAGCAGACAAATCCAATGAAGGCTGCCTCAAAAATCATTTTTTGAGGCAGTTTTTTATTGGAGTGAATTCGTGTGGCTATGATTGTTTTTTTAATATCGGATTTTCGGTAAACACGCTTTATATTGTAAGCCCGAAATATAAAAAAGCGCACCTTTTCGGTACGCACGACGAATGGCCATCTATCTGAAATTTTTTCGGATAGATGGCTATTTAGCACATGTGGCTTGGATATTTTTTGACCAAGGCATGTAGTTAATTAAAATTTGGGGTTGCTGATGGATCGGTAAATTCGGCAGCTCTGTCATTAACGTTACTAGGTATTGATAGAAGTCGATACCATTTGCTTTTGCTGTTTCAGCCAAACTTAAGCAGATCGCATTCGCTTTAGCACCAGCTTCACTAACAGAGAAAAGCCAGTTCTTTCGGCCGATCACATTAGGGCGAATCGCATTTTCAGCTGGATTATTATCGATTTCAATGCGACCATCGAGCAGAAAAGCTTTTAACCCATGTACACGATTTAATGTATATTCGGCAGCTTTTGCCAAGGCATTTTTTCCGAAGAAAGGGGATTCATCTACCCATTTTAGAAACTTTTCTACAATCGGTTTCGAATGTTTTTGCCGTGCTTTTCGTCGTTTACCTGGTGAAAGATGCTTAAATTGACGTTCTAAGTGATACAGTTGGTCACAGTAATCCACACCAATTTGACCGTTTCTGCTATCAGCTTTCAGCCAATAACGTCGTACATGCGCCCAACAGTTGGCGAACGTGACATCAGGTAGATTGCCGTATGCAGAATATCCATCACAAATCACGGTTCCTTTAAAGCCAGCTGTAAAGTTTTCTAATACAGAACGACTTCTCGATAAAGCACTTTGGAAAAGAACGATGATTGGTCCTTGGCTTGGCACGCTTCGGAACACCCAATTGTAGGCATTCGATTGACCTGATTTACCATCTGATCGTTTAATAATTTGCGCATACGTTTCGTCCACATGCAGAACAGATTTTGCTGTTAATGTCTGCTTCATCTGCTCATAAACCGGTAGAAGCCAATCTTCTGCTGCACGAATGACCCAATTCGATAAGTTTTTGTCATTGGTAAGCAGACCAAATCGGTCCCACTCCTTCACCTGGCGGTAAAGAGGTAAGTACTGGATGAACTTATCGTAGATGAGTTTTGCTAAAACAGTAGGTCCTGCAATGCTACGTTGAATGGCAGCTTGCGGTGCTTTTCCACGTTTCATCTGCGCTTTTTGAGTAGTATCTTTTTTACAATGCCTACACTCATAAGCGTGTTCAATATGTTGAACACGCTTCATTGTAGCCGGAATGAATTTTGCTTCCTCACGCGCAATGGTCGTACCAGCTTCGGTCATTTGACCAAGGCAACAGTCACATTGCGTGTTTTCAGGATGATGGTGAATTTCTTCTATTTCAATCCCGTCACGAAAAGAATCATTCCGTTTTTTCTTATGTAATTTACGGACAACGGTATACGTAATCATTGCCGTGCTTTGTTCTTCTGTCTGCTCAGAATCGCTAAAAGACGGATCGTCTTCGAATAAAGAACCTTGTCCGTCTGGTGCTTTATACTTTGATTTTTCCGATTTTGAACCGTATAAAGCCTTGGTTAATTGGCGAACTTGTTCAGTCAACGCTTCGATTTGTCGATTTGACTGAGCTAATTGTTGCTCAAGCATTCGAATTAATCGTTCATTTTGATTTTCTTGCTTAGGAGAAACGTTCGTCAAATCATTCACCACATTTCCGTTCAGTATAAGTTATGGATGATTATACCACCTTAATAGGTGGGTTTAAAAGACACCTTTTGCAGATTTCGCAATCGCTTTTGGCTGCTGAAGCGATAAACCTTCTAACAGCCAGCGAAGTTCCTTTTGTGAAAGGTTACGTACTTCCTTTTCATCTTTTGGCCATTGCAGTTTGCCATTATCTAATCGTTTATAAAGCATGGCGAAGCCATCTCCATCAAAATACAAACATTTATAACGGTCTTTACTCGTTCCAGAAAATAAGAAGATGGAATCACTATATGGATCAAGTTTAAAAGAATCCTGAATGAGTGTTGCGAGACCGTCAATACCTTTACGCATATCGGTCTTACCGCAAATAATGTAGATGTTCTGCACGCTCGTAAAATCATGCTTCATTGATTATTCAGCTCCTTCACGATCGTTTGGATGATGTGCTCATCTACGCCATTGAAGAAAGAGATTACTGCGGTAGCTGTTTTAATTACGCAGCTTGGATCAGAAGGAGATTGCGGTGAATTTGTAAATGAAGATTCGTCAATGATAGGGTCTAGCGACACGGGGACAATTGTTAGTTTAGTTGTTGGCATAGAAAACACCTCCCTTATTTGATATATCTATCGTACCGGGAGGTGCCTGTCATATATATGCGTTATTTGATTACGGGCTTACTTTATATTTAGTGATTATTCAGAAAAATAATCTTCATACCACCCATTCAGTCAAAAAAATTAACAACGAAAAAAGCGATGCACACTACTTGCATCGCTTGAATATTTAATATATTTATTCCTATTTTATTAATAGACTAGTTCTTGCCATTCATCTTCAATTTGTTCTACACCTTGATAGTTACTTGCAAAATTTATAAACACCTTCACAGAACCTCGTGCATTTTGAATTTTTCCAAAACGACCTTTTAACCACTTATAAAATTCAACATTTGCTGTTGAATATAAATATGCCTTTATATTTACTATATAATAGATTTCATCACCATTCTCAAGTTGTTCATCTAAGAACTGTGGGAACATATCCAAAGTTTCATTACAAACAAAATAGATTTCTCTTTCTTCCCCATTTACTTCCATAACAAAAATACTATCACCAACTTGATATGGTGACGATTCATCAAGAGTAATTAAATAATCCCTCAGTTTTTCACTATAATAATTAAAATCTCTATCTACGTGTCCTTTTTTTAGCGGCTCCACTATGTCATATTTGACACCTGTTATTTGCAATAATCGGTATGCACCTAAATCCGTAATATAATATCCCTTTTTATTTCTAGCATCATGAACAATAAGCGTTTTATTTTGAAGGACCTTTATTACTTCTGTCTTTTCAATATCCAGACTCGAATATTCTATTCCTTTGTCATTTAGCTGTTGAATTAACTCTGGCTTTTGAATTTTAGGTTGCTTTGCGACGATTTCTAATATTGAAAATTCAATATCACTTATTGTATAGTAATCTACATATTTTGTGTCATGCTCAACTTCTAGGCCATTAATTCTTTTATTACAGATCATTAATAGACGCTCATAATTTTCTAACAGCATTCCCTGCTTCGGTTGACTTTTTCGTTGTGCAAAATATTCTATTGCTTGCTCAAATTGATTTTCCAACATACTTATTCTAGCTAATTCATATAGTGCCTGATCGTACTTATACCAACTACGGAATTGTTTAGCCAATTCATTCATTTCTAATAAAAATTGAATTGCTTCTCCGTTTTTTCCTAAATGGCGTAGTTGATCTGCTTTCACTTTATAAGCATAAATGAGACCTCGATCATTACTCATTTCTTTACATATGGCAATCTGCCTATCAATACAGGATACTGCTTCAAAAAACTTCCCTTTTCGCATTAATATATCAGCACGGTTATTTAAGGCATACTGTAATCCCATAAGATAATTGTACTTCTCGCAAATTTCAATCTGCTCTTGCAATACTTCTAACGCTTCATCACTCTCTGAAAGCTTACCTAAAATTGTTGCCTTTATTCCTAATCCTTGTTGCAGAAAATCCATTAGTTTTAAACGGCGACAAATTTCAATTTGCTCTTTTAAATACAATTTTGCCGGTTGGTATTGTTTCCATTTAAAATTAAACTTTGCTTTCTGAAGATACACTTGCTGCATATAATCCGCATTACTTATTTTTCGTGAGATTATCTCAGCCCTTAATAACATTGAATTTACATCCCGTTTTGAGTATTGATTCGATGTTTGCTCTAGAATTCGAAGTTGATTTAATAAACTATTAACTCTTCCTATCTGATAGCCTAGTTGTGTACAAATTCTCTCCTGTTCTTTATAGCATTCCAATGCCTCCGATTCATAATTTTGTATTCGGTAAATGGTTCCCTTTATACTAAGTATCTCTTGCAAACCATATTGCGAACCAATTTCATAACAGATTTTTTCCGCACGACGTTGCAAGTCCATAGCTTTCTCATAATTAAGTAAGATAATCTGCACTCGCGCTTGTTCTGCTATACATTTTTGCAGGCCTTCGAGTTCATTGTGCTCTGTACAAACTAGTTCCTGTTGTTGTAACAAATCCATTGCTTTTTCAGTTTGTCCCCATTTCAGATAAATACTTGCTTGACCACCTAAACTGGATTGTTTGTAATATGGCAACTCATATTGAATCGATAAGTCATATAAATTTCTGAATAACTCTAGTGCATCTTTATTGTCAGAACGTTCTTTAAATAAGTTGGCCAATGCATCCAGAGAATCCAATTGCCCTTCTGGATCTAATTCATCTTTAAAGTAATTATGTAAATATTGTATAAGTGAAAGCCTTTGTTCCATATAAGATGTTTCTAGTAGCTTTACAACACGTCGGATATCTTCTACATCAAACTGTTCTGGATGTTCAATAAGTTGTGCATACGCCTTTAACATCGTTAAATGTTCCTCGAATGCTTTGCGTTGTGGGTTCGTATGTATTTCTATTGCAGTCCAGCACATTTGCAACAAGTCCCGCTCTTTTTCCCATAGCACTTCAACAAATGATAAATCGGCACATAAATCATATAGTTTTTTCCAATTAGCTGTTTTAATATATTGCCACGGTAACTCATAAAGTGCTCGATTAGATTCATAAATATTCTCTTCTGCAAAATGATTTGCAATTTCGCCGTGGTAACGCTTTAGATTAGCTTTCTTTTGCAAATACCGAATTTGAACAGCGTCTCGTAAATAATTGTGGAATAGACAAATTAAACCACCATTATTAACTAAATTTGATTCCATTGCTAAATAGAATGGCGACCAAATCGCACTTGATAATGGGACTTTCTCACCTGTTAAAGGGTCTATATCGCCTAATAAACTTTTAAGCTCTGATTCAAGTAATCCATTCCTCGCTGACCATAAAAGTGATAAGGTATCTTGTACTAAATTAGGTCGCTCTTTATTATAATCATTTTCAAGACGTTCAAGCTTTTTCATGAACAATTGCTCAATCGTTTCTGATTCCATATAATGTCGGATTGTTTCGATAATATTTTCACGACCATCTAATCGTATTTCCTCTAAGAGCGTCATTAAAAATAATGGATTAACTGCCAATGGATGACGCAAAATATGCCCTAATGCTTTGCGATCAAGTCCTTTACTATACATACCTAAATACATTAAAATCATTTCTTCTTGTTCTGCAACAGATAATGGATCGAGGCCCAATTTTAACCAGTCGTACTCTTTAAACATTTCGAATGCTTTACTTTGGTCAGTTGTAGAGACAATAAAGCAAATATTACTTGGCACTAATTCTGGTAACCATAACGGTTTATCGCCTTGTAACTTATCTGTTAATACAAGCTGGTCAATTGAATCAAGCATAATAAGTAATTTTCCTTTGTTCGCTGCTTGTTCTAAAGCAAAATCAAATTTCACACTCAATTCCGCATATGTTGACGGGATTTCTATATTTAACGAAAAGGCTTCATTTAGTTCTGTAATAATACGTTTCATAATAAAGAGTGAATCTGTACTTTGCGGGCTAACACCGATAAAATGGGCAATTGTATAAACTCCTTGTTGCTTTAACAGAAGGTGATTTTCGTCATACCAGGCAGCAAGTAAGGATGTTTTTCCGACACCTGAAGGACCGTGGATTACAAGAGGTTTCCTTCTCTGCATTAAACAATATTGCGTCATTTTTTCTAAGTATGTTTTTCGTCCAATAAAGAATTTTGCACGCATTTTAGCAAAATGTTCATGTTCATTAATTTCTTTATGGAGTGGATTGGGTTCCTCGTTTAATGGAAACCACTTATCAATAACGGCTCGCATATCTTCATATACTAATTGTCCAAGTTCTTTAGCATCACCGAAGTTTTCACGTAATTGATAGTCATTGTTACGAATGGTCTCTTTTAATGCAACTAGCTTTTGTTGACGGCTCACCAATTCCTCATGAGATGTTATAGTCTGATCTAATTTTTCACTATAATTTGCACGTTCAGACTCCTCTATCGTATCAATATAGCTAGGATCACGGAAATAGAACATCGCATAACTGTTATTATGCAGAAGTGCCCCATGCAAAATCTCAATTTCTGTAACCGATTTATTGCGATGCTCTGAAAGCCACGGATATTCCCTAATCAACTCTTCTTCAATTTCAGGAATCCACCCATAACGTTCTCCTAAAATCCCTATAAAAAAGGGCAAACAGTTATCGATTTCGGCTAAACAGATTGGCAATACTTGTCCCTCTGATTTTTGTTCATGGGTTACGCCCCAACGTAGGTCCACTTCACTCCAAATAATTCCCCGTTTTTCACATTCTCTTCGAAGCTTAACAAATATGTGTTTGATTAACTCGTCTCGCTCTGCCTGCATATCACGAAACGTAGAAGAGATAAACACTTTTATGGTACGCGCTTTTTTTATTTCCTCTATATTCATTTGATTTTTTGTCGTTGATAACATGCTTTTTTTCTCCCTTTAAAGTTTTTCGACTGTATATGCATAAATATCACGCGTTAAGTACTCATCAATTTTTTCCTTGCGTTTTGTAGTACCACCTGCCGTCACACCTTTGTCTTTATAATTTTTTTTGATAGCCCTCGTACTTAAATGACCTGTAACCCTAATAAAGTCTCCTATTTTAAGGTGGCCTGTCTTTTTCTTTCCGTCTTTTTCTAGAACTTTCACATACAAATCCCAGTAACGCGTTTGTTGGAATACATCACAAGCAACCTTTACACGCAGAGATACACTATAACGATTCAAGTAGTTAGGGATTTTAAATTCATTTATTTTTGTAATTCTCCCCTGTAAAACGGCTGAATTTTTATCAACTTCATTTTCCTTAAGCGATTCGATTTTCCTATAATTGTTTTCTACAAGTAATTCATAGGCTGTACCTTCTCTGACCTTTTGAACATTCCCTGAATTATCCACTTTATACGTCCATAACATAGTATCCTTCAAACGTCCGCCATCGAAATCATAACGAGAGTCTTTCGGCATTACACCTAATAATCCACTATTGATTAATAATGAAAAGTCTATTATTGTCCAGTTATTCCCGGTAGGTATATTTCTAGCCGGAAACTCTTCAAATAATTCAATATAGTTTTTTACGGCGCCTAAAACCTCCTTACTCGCTTCATTTGATTTTTTATTAAAGTTTCGACTTTGTAACTCACCTGTTACTTCTATGCGATCACCCATTTTCAAATCTTCTTTTACATTCGGATTATGGCAAATATGAATTCGCACATTATCATATACAAACGTTTGGCTATACTGATCATAGCGTTTAACTTCAATATTGAGTCCATGAGCAATAATTTCAAATTCTTTATATGAATTATCAATATTTGTAATTGTTCCGGTGATATTTATTTTATTAACTGAAGTGTCATCTAAATTCGCTATCACTTTAACGCCGAACAGGTTAAAGTATGTTCGGCGTCTCCACCTCTACTTTCTTTATGAGATTTTCTTTTGGGAAATCTTTGATTAATTGTAGTAAAATAATGAGCAAAATTTTTAAATCATCAATTGTTGTTTGAATGGGATAGTTCTCAGTAGTAGCTCTATGGATAGAGCTATTGCCGAATGCCTTCACTAAATAAAGGCGCTGTATAAATAACTGAGAGTGTATTTTCTGTTGTATTAGAGTAAAAATATTCGCATCAAATGTCGCATGGGCATCTCCTGTTAATTCGACACATAATGTTTCTGCAAGCTTGCGGGTAAATGCAGCGATTACTTCGACTGTCATCTGAGGGCGCTCCAATGCATCACGAATAGGTATTAGCGTGTCTTGATAAGCTACATGTTGCTTAGAGAAACGCTCAATTTCCGATAACACTACGCGACGAATTTGTTGCAATTCACCATGCTCACTTAAATCAATTATCATTCGGCCAAGTGCTGTATTCAATGCAGCATCCCATACCGGCATGTCGTCTTTTAAGTACACATAATATCGAATTGACTTCGTAAATTGAGACTGCTTTAACCACTTCGCAGCATAACTGATTAATGTATTTGCTGCATCTTCATAAATGGCGCCAATGCCTTTTCGAAAAATGACTGGTAGTGCAATCGTGTTAAATTGCTTGCCCTCGAGCTCAAGTCGCAAAACGGCAGAAAAAATTGACTGGATAAACTCATCATACATAGTTGGAGAAATCGGTATTCCTTCTTGGAGCTTTGAATACACGACAAGGATCGGTTGCTGTGCGTTAATAAAGGTAATAATCCCGCCATTTCGTAAAAAAATGAGCGGCTTTTCATTGTTTTTATGTTGTTCAATGAAGGGCATAAAATCTCCATCTGGCGCCCCATCCTCTTCATATACGTTTAGCACAAGTAGTTGTCCGTCATCCTGTAACAGGTCGCCTAAAATTAGATTAAATGAACGATTCCCATACTTAGATTCAATTAATACTTGGTTAATTAAGAGATTTTCTTGGGCCATCATTTTACTCCTTTATGCTGTTCTAATGGGAGTTGTTCTAGTAACTGGATCATGCGGCAAAGCATCGTTAGTAATAGCATCACTTTTTCATTATGCTGATCCGAATAAAAGTCATTATCATTTTTTAAAGTATGCATAAAGCGGAAATAATTCATATACCAACTAGGAAGAATATTCGTATGCTGTAATTCTTTATTGGGGTAGGCCAACCACTTAGGGAAAGGTTGCTGGGGTAGGTATTGTTGATATAATTTTTCTAAAATTAGTTTATTTAATTGTTCCGTATGCAACATCAGTTGGCGATAATTCGGTAATGACTTAATTAACTCTCTTCTTATTTGCTCCAAAATCGGTGCCACTTCACTACTAACTGAAGACAATAACTTTTTTATTTGGTGGTACATTCGTTCACACTGTGTAGTCTTAAGTTGAGTTGAAATTGAGTTTTCTTGGTTAGTAGTAACAACTTTCGGTATCACTTTTTCCCATTTCTTTATTTCCTGTTCATCAATAATGTAATAAGTGACATTAAAAGACTGTTCTGAATACTTAACACAAGCTGCCGCATAATGGATATACGTTTTTAGTGCATCTGTATAAGATGCCTGTTCCAATGTTTTACGTCCAACCATTGGTAAACCCACTTCATCCATAACGTGACCTTCAAACAAGAGCATCGCAATTGCTGAAAAAATTGACTGGATCATTTGTTCAAACTGTGTAAATGACAGCTTATCACCTTCATCACAAGGTAATACTACGAGTAAAACTGACTGTTGATCACCTTGAATAAAGCCAATATGTCCTCCATCCTGCATCGGAATTAATTTGCGCTCCGCAGATAATTCAAAAGTATGAAGTTGGCGAACTGCTTTGAACAACTCGCCCGTATAATTTTTATAAACGGTTGTCACAAGTAATGATGCCGAGGACTTTAACAAATCACCATGTTGGATTGTTAAACAATGCTGTCCCCCCATTGTATCTAGTTGCAGCTTCGTTATCCATTGCATAAAACCTTATCCTCCAATTGGTAATGTATCTATGACGGCCATCACACCGCAAATTGCTAGGATAATATATGAAACAATACTAATCATAAATGCCCAATATAACCATCTGAATTTTCTCGTTAAAATTCCTGCTTGAATATAATTGTTACGAATCGCTTCTTCCAATAATTCACTAGTTGGTTCATTTTTAATTTGAATTGTATACTCCTCTAACGTGCTATTTGCAATATAACCCCAATAAATAAAACCTTTACCTTTATTTTTCACGTTTTTCGGTAACACGACAATGACTGATAATACAATCCCAATGACTAGACAGGCCAAGCTTGTAACTAGCAACCAAAAATTAACAGATGTTAAGTCTTGCATTGCATCAAACACAAATTTAGCAATTAAACCATTTACAGCAACTAGCGCCCCAGCTTTTGTGTCAGCAAAACGTAGCGAGTTATTCAAATATGCATTTTGTGAATATGTAAAGTTATAACGAGTGGAATTTTGACTTGGGAACATTTCTACTGAAAGCTTTTCATTACTGACAATAACTTCCTTGATGGGCTCGTGTACGGTTTCAGTTCGTTCATTTTTTAAATCGGTTGTTTCATTTGTCACAATTCTACCTTCTTTCTAACACCGAAAAGTGCTAACAATTCTACCATATACTGTTGATCAGATTCCGTTTGTGGCTTCCCTGCAATTTTATCTAGCATCCTTTCGTACGTCTCTATTTGTATATATGCAGCTTCTTTTTCGAAAAACTTAGGCTTATGTTTTACGATAGCTCTTCGCATACGATTGATTGCAGATTCATAGTCATTCATTAACATTTGACTTTCGGCTAATGTACTATCAATCCACCAGTTTTCACCTGTACGTTCTTTCCAGGTATCAAAAATATAATCGGCTAATTGCCAGCTATCGCCTTCATTAAGTAAACGTTTAATATACGTAGCATTAATGGCAGGATAATAATCCCCTGTGCGACGAAATGCTTCTAAATATAAACGTAAAGATTGCTTCAACATATCACGCGCATGTTCAATATCTCGATCTTTTTCGGCAATCGAAAACGCTTCACGCTTCATTTGAGCCGCAAGTTTACAAAGTGTATCATTATCATCCGGATTCATTTGTAGCACTTCATATAAAAGTTGTTTCGCTTGCTTATACTTATCCGGTTGATTGGATTTAGATAAACAATCCGCCTCTAACTTCAATAGCTTTATATTATGGAGTAGTGGCTGTGTAACAATCCCTTTTTTCTGCCCTACTTTAACTTCTGTATCTGATAATCCAACCTCTCTTTTCCATTTCCGCGCCTGTTGAATATATTGAATGGCGATTTCATACTCACCAATATCTTGGTAAATTTTGGACACAGCATACAATAATGGACCATTATGTTGTTGCGATTGTAACTCATATGATTCAAGGGCTTGTAATGACTCTTCTTTAGAAGTAGCGTCTTCCACTTTTCTCCTTACTTCCTTGGATGCCTTTTCTAGCTCAATATCTACATCAATAATCCCGTGCAATGTATCAAGTGTTGTATTTTGCTTTTCAACAAAGAGACCATTAATATTCCAGGCCTCTTCTTTAATATGATACAACCGATACAAATGGGCTTCTCCGTAATCCTTTGCTAGTTTCCAATCTTTTAGATCTTGAAACGCAACTTGTTCATACTCTGGCAGGAGTTCTTCGTAATATGGATGGCGATGTTCTTTATCTTTATATTCTCTCTCAAATTGCTCTTTGAATTGGGCTGTTACATAAATTTCTCCTGGAAAAGTAATCGGTTCAATGCGCGCTGCGATATTCACATTTTCTCCAAATGCATTTTTTGCCCCATTCAATATCGGGTCATCAAATAACCGCATCTTCCCGTAATGTGCGGCAATTCGCGGTTCTAAATTTAAAGCTTTATTTTTTTGATAAAATTCTCGGTAGGTCAGAATAAAATTAGCCGCATCTACACCGTATCTAAAAACGGCAACTACTGCATCGCCCCAAGTATTCAACATAATAGCTCTTCTATCAATTTTTTCATCGTTTTGTAAAGAAGGACCTTTTTTATATTGTGCAATCGCCTTATCTAGTGTCCGTAATGTATAGGCATAGTCTTCATACATTGACTCTTCCAAGCTCGAAAACCCTTTTAAATCAGCAAATATAACAAAACCTGTGAATTCATGATTTACTTCCATCAAATTAGGCCTCCTTACTACTGACTAAACAATTTCATATGTCGTTTCAAAAATATCTCCAGCAACTGCCCACATATCTGTTGGTGATTCCATCACAATATAATAACCTGGTTGAAAATATAAAGTTGAACCTTGAGTTGTTTCTACTTCCCCTTTAAAATCAACTTTATATACATGAACCATTTTCTTTTTCTTACAATATACATTTTCACCGTCAACTTTATCGTAGTCAGCAAATACTTCCGGTCCAATCGGATATTGTTCGCCTTGAACCCCTGTTACAATATAATCCCCTTTTTTTGCTACTTGCTCATTATTTTCTAGGGAAGCAATAATTTGTTGTTCTTGAATTGGTCCTTCAATTTTTATATGAATAGGCTTTTTATACGCTAAGGAAGCTTGGTTAAATAATTTTGTCCCTATTTCATTAATTTTCATATTAAACCCCTCGCAACTTTTTTATTTTAATTTTGGGTCTTTACCAAAACATGTGCTTTACTTTAAAAGAAAGTGTACTACTTTATAAGCACATGGAACGGAAGGCGGCGACTCCTGCGGGAAAAGCGTGAGACTTGAGACCCCGCACGAAGCGAAGCGGAGGAGGAGGCTCAAGCCACGCCCGCGGAAAGCGTCCGCTTGGAGTGGAATGTGCAGTTAAGTACAGATTTTGGTTTAGAGCCTTAATTTTTTAATTATACTATTTATTTACTCTACATTAAATATACGATTGAAAGGAGTTTTTAACGATGAAGATTTTCCCTTTAGGAGTTGGTGGTGCCTTCACATCTCGTTTTTATCACAATAATTTCATTGTACAAATTGCAGGTAAAAACCTACTTATCGATGCAGGGACTACTTTACGCTATAGTTTAAATGAGGCTAAATTTGAACTCAAAGAAATCAACTTGATTTTCATTACACATTTACATTTCGATCATTTTGGCGGATTAGAAGAACTATTATTAAAAGGTTATTGGAATTTTGTTGATGGTCAACATCAACCACTACACCCTACACTTATAATGCACCCAAACCAATATGACGAGCTCATTTCACACCTAACACCTGGACTGATAAATCAGCAAATGAAGCTTGAAGATTTTTGTCAAATCGTATTTGCCGATGAACAAAACGTTATTCACCAAGATAGCTTTACAGTTAAATTAATTAATACAACAGGCCTTCATATAGAAGACATGGCTAGCTATGCATTGCAAATTACAGAACAACAAACAGGAAAAAATATCCTATATTCTGCGGATATTAAACAGCTTTCCCAAAGTTATTTTACAAACTATATAAATGAAAAGACTGTAGCAATTTTTCAAGATACAAGCTTTTTTGGTAATGGCGTCCACGCTACTCTAGAAGAAGTTTTAGCTTATTACCCAGAACAATCTCATTCACTTCTTTTCGCAATGCATTATGAAGATGCAGTTGATGAAACGGCGGTACACCTTATAAAACTTGCAATCCAAGGTAAATCCATTAATTTTTAATCTTAGAAAAAGGAGCTAATACGTAGATTTATACTACACATTAGCCCCTCCTTTCAATTATTTAAATGTTCGCCAACCGATATCTTGACGGAAGAAGAACTTATCCCATTCCTTCGTTCCGATTGCATCATACACTTTTTGTTGTGCTTCTTTTAATGTGTCCGCTTGTGCAGCAACAAGTAGCACACGACCACCATTACCAACGAACTGTCCGTTTACTAATTTTGTACCCGCGTGATACACATTACCTGCGATATCACTTAACTCAGGAAGTGGATTGCCTTTTTCGACATCACCTGGATAGCCTTCAGATGCAATAACTACACCTAACATTGCTTCGTCACGCCATTGCAAATCAAACGTTTTTTCTTCCATTAGAGCTGTCATGAATGCGCCGAAGTCTGACGCCATACGTGGTAATACAACTTGTGTTTCAGGGTCACCGAAGCGTGCATTGAATTCAATTACTTTTGCACCATTCTCCGTTAAAATCAAACCCGCATATAAAATACCTGTAAATGAAACGCCTTCTTCTTCCATCGCTTTTACTGTTGGTTCCACGATTTCTTCGTAAGCGCGTGCCACTACATCTTGAGAAATTTGAGGAACTGGAGAGTATGCACCCATTCCACCTGTATTCGGCCCTTTATCACCGTCATATGCGCGCTTGTGGTCTTGTGCGATGACCATTGGATAAATTTTCCCTTTGTGTACAAATGACATGAATGAGAATTCTTCACCGTCTAGGAATTCCTCGATTACAACGCGTGATGAAGAATCGCCGAAGCGTTGGTTTCCGATCATGTCGTCAATTGCATCAATGGCTTCTTCTTCCGTCATTGCAACAATAACACCTTTACCCGCAGCTAAACCATCCGCTTTGACAACGATTGGCACGCCATTTGCTTTCACGTAAGCAATTGCAGGTTCCGCTTCTGTGAATGTTTCATAAGCCGCTGTTGGGATATTGTATTTTTGCATAATTTCTTTAGCATATGATTTTGAACCTTCAATTTTAGCAGCTGCTTGCGTTGGTCCAAAAATTGTTAACGCCTGTCCGTTGAAATAGTCCACAATACCTTCTGCAAGCGGTTGCTCTGGACCTACAAATGTAAGCTCAATACCGTTTTCTTTTACAAATGCCGCAAGCGCTGGGAAATCAAGTGCATCAATTGCCACAACCTCTGCGTCCGCACGCATACCATCATTCCCTGGCGCAACGAATACCTTTTCTACTGATGGGGCGATACTAAATTGCTTTACGATCGCATGCTCGCGACCACCACTACCGATAACAAGAACCTTCATGTTAAGTTACCCTCCTATTGGTTAGAAAGGCACATCTCACCTCAAAACAGGGAGAGATGATGCCCGTTACTAGTTATACTAAAAGAATATTTCTCTAAGCTCGCCTTCATTTATGTAATTAAAAAAACGCTCGCCAAAATTAATTAGCGAGCGTTTATTATTATTCAACATGTTGATATGCTATCCGACCAGAATAGTATATCTGTATGTTTAAACAATAAATTTGTAGTCAACATCCCCCGACCAAAGTGGATGATGACTACTACTATGTTGAAAGCAGGTCCGGCCAAGGTCCTACTTTCATTATTGTAGCGAATTTCCCGGCAGGAATAATCACTACAACGCATTTGTAAACGCTTCTGCTATCATCCGGCCAGAACAATAGCGAAACATTATTCTATTATACCTGTACATAATGAAGGAAACTAGAGATTTTTAATAATAATTTATTAATGCTTAAAGTGACGTACGCCCGTGAACACCATCGTTATTCCGAATTCATTCGCCATATCAATCGAATCTTGGTCTTTAATCGATCCACCTGGTTGAATGATTGCTGTAATACCAGCAGCAGCTGCAGCTTCAACAGAGTCGCTCATTGGGAAGAATGCGTCAGATGCAAGTGCTGCACCCTTTGCTTTTTCGCCAGCTTGCTCGAAGGCGATTTTCGCTGCGCCTACGCGGTTCATTTGACCAGCACCAACACCTAATGTCATTTGTGCATCAGTAACAACGATTGCATTTGATTTTACGTGTTTCACTACTGCCCAGCCAAGTTTCAGAGCATTCCACTCTTCTTCAGTTGGCTTTCGGTCTGTTACTACTTTTACGTCTGCTTCAGCAAAGCCGTAACGGTCTGGCTCTTGAACAAGTAAGCCACCTTCTACAGACACTACATTGAATTTGTCTTGTTTGTCCTGAGAGAAATCGATTGTCATTAAACGAATGTTTTTCTTCTTCGTTAAAATTTCAAGCGCTTCTGCTGTAAAGCTTGGTGCGATAATGATTTCAAGGAAGATTTCGCTTAATTTCGTCGCTGTTGCAACATCTACTTCCATGTTTAGTGCAATAATGCCACCAAAAATAGACGTTGCATCCGCCTCATATGCTTTGTTGAATGCTTCTTCTATGTTCGTACCCGTACCAACGCCGCAAGGATTCATATGCTTTACAGCTACTGCTGCTGGCATTTCGAATTCCTTTACGATTTGAAGAGCAGCATTTGCATCTTGAATGTTGTTGTAAGAAAGTTCTTTACCGTGTAATTGTGTTGCGTATGCGATTGAGAAGTCAGAACCTAAACGTTTTTGGTAAAATGCCGCTTTTTGGTGCGGGTTTTCGCCATAGCGTAAGTTTTGTTTTAATTCATATGTCATCGTTAAGCTTTCTGGGAATTCTTCACCGATTGCTTCTGTTAGGTGGTTCGAGATATATGAATCGTACGCTGCTGTGTGACGGAACACTTTCGCTGCTAGAGTGCGACGTGTTTCGATTGTAGTAGCACCGCCTGCTTTTAATTCTTCAAGAACCTTTGCATAATCGTTGCTGTCCACAATAACTGTTACGTAATCATGGTTTTTTGCAGCTGAACGTAGCATTGTTGGGCCACCGATATCGATGTTTTCGATCGCATCATCCCAAGTTACATCTGGTTTTGAAATTGTTTCAACGAATGGGTAAAGGTTTACACAAACGATTTCGATTGGCTCAATACCGTGCTCTTTCATTTGCGCTTGGTGAGATGGCTCATCAAATTTACCTAAAAGACCACCGTGGATTAATGGGTTCAATGTTTTCACACGACCGTCTAAAATCTCTGGGAATTTTGTTACTTCGTCAACAGCTGTTACTGCCACATTGTTATCTTGAAGTAATTTTTTTGTTCCACCAGTAGATAATACTTCATAGCCAAGAGCTACTAATTCTTTTGCAAATTCTAAAATACCATTTTTATCTGAGACACTAATAAGTGCGCGTTTAGTCACGGTAAAGTCCTCCAATTGTTTTACTATAATATGTACATATCAAATCGGTGAACGATGCCCTCTCATGGAGCTGTTCAAGCGAGATATTATACTTCAAAAAGTTGCTTTAACGTTTGTGTATAAAGCTTATGCTCAAGCTCGTGGATTTGTTGTTCGGTAGACTCTCGGTCGCCTTCTACAACACCAATCGCTCCTTGCGCAATAATTTTTCCTGTATCCATTCCAGCATCAACGTAGTGAACTGTAACTCCAGTAACTTTTACACCATGCTCCATCGCTTGCCCGATTGCATCTTTGCCTGGGAATGATGGAAGTAGTGATGGGTGAATATTTACGATGCGATTGTGATACGCCGCAAGCAAAGTATCACTTACTAAACGCATATAACCCGCTAAAACAACCCACTTAACATCCTTTTCACGTAACGCTTCCACGACAGCGGCTTCATAATCTGCCTTTGTAGCAAACATCTTTGGTGCTATTTCCAGCACAGGAATATTAAACTTTTGCGCACGCGTAACAACAAATGCACCGGGCTTGTCAGTAACGACAAGCTCGATTTGTGCATCTAATTCACCGCGTGTGATTGCTTCAGCGATTGCCTCGAAATTACTACCGCTGCCTGAAGCGAATACTGCGATTTTTGTTACCATTACACTAAGCTCCCGTCATGGTCACCGTTAAATATTACGCCTTCGCCTTTAACAACACGGCCAATTGTAAATGCTTGTTCACCGTTTGCTTCAACTGCAGCGATGACCTTCTCTACTTCACTAGCTGGCACTGCCATAACAAAGCCAATTCCCATGTTGAATACATTGTATAAATCTTTATCAGCTAACGCACCTTTTTCTTTTAAGAAGTCAAAAATACGTAGTACAGGCCAAGCACCTAAGTCAATTTCTGTCGCAAGTCCTGCTGGCATCATACGCGGTAGGTTTTCATAGAAACCACCACCTGTTACGTGGGCACAACCATGAACGTCAGCCGCTTTTAATGCAGCAAGAACTGGTTTTGCATAAAGCTTTGTTGGTACTAGAAGTGCTTCACCTATTGGGCCAAGTTCTTCGTAGCCTTCAACAACAGCATCTACCGCAATTCCATTATCAGCAAACACTATTTTACGAACTAATGAATAACCGTTTGAGTGAACTCCGCTTGAAGCAATCCCTACAAGCACGTCACCTTCCACAATTTTTTCACCCGTTACGATATCCGCTTTTTCACAAGCACCTACTGCAAATCCAGCTAGGTCGTACTCATCTTCCTCGTAAAGACCTGGCATTTCCGCTGTTTCGCCACCGATTAACGCTGCACCAGACTGCACACAACCGTCCGCTACACCTTTTACGATTTGCTCGATTTTTTCAGGGAAAGCTTTACCTACTGCAACATAATCCAGGAAGTATAGTGGCTCTGCGCCTTGTGCCACGATATCGTTCACACACATCGCTACACAGTCAACGCCGATTGTATCGTGCTTATCAACTATGAATGCTAGCTTTAATTTCGTTCCAACACCATCTGTACCTGAAATAAGAACAGGTTCCTTTAAGTTTAATGAAGACAGGTCAAACATCCCACCGAAGCCACCAAATGTACCCATAACGCCTAGACGATTCGTACGTTCAACATGTGACTTCATGCGTTTTACCGCTTCATAACCTGCTTCAATATTAACGCCAGCTTGCTCATATGCTTTTGACATGCAATATGTCCTCCTTAAATTTCACTAAACAACCTTTAGTTTTGGAGATTGTTAGCGTAACAGTTCTTTTTCATGTGGTAAGATCGTATCTGGGAAAATTTCTGTTGGGTATTTCCCTGAGAAACAAGCTATACAAAGACCACGGTTTTCATCTTCAAACGGACGTGCGATTGCTTCCACTAGGCCTTCAGCTGATAGGAATGTTAATGAATCCGCACCGATTGTATCGCGAATTTCTTCCACGCTTTGGCTTGATGCAATTAATTCTTCATGTGTTGACGTATCGATGCCGTAGAAACAAGGATCCGTCATTGGTGGAGAAGAAATCACAACATGTACTTCCGTAGCACCTGCGTCTTTTAGCATTTTTACAATACGACGTGAAGTTGTACCACGTACGATAGAATCATCTACCATAATAACGCGTTTATCTTTCACAACTTGAACGACTGGTGAGAGTTTCATTTTCACGCCGCGCTCACGAAGTTCTTGAGTTGGTTGAATAAATGTACGACCTACATAGCGGTTTTTAATTAAACCTAATTCATAAGGAATACCTGTTGCTTCTGCAAAACCAATAGCAGCCGACATACTTGAATCCGGTACACCCGTAACAACGTCCGCTTCAATATGAGCACATTCTTTTGCAAGCTGTTTTCCCATACGTTTGCGCGCCATGTGTAAGTTAATACCATCTATATCTGAATCCGGACGAGCAAGGTACACGTATTCCATTGCACACATTGCACGGTTTTCCATTGGCATAAAGCGATCAGAAGTCAATCCTTGATCATTAATAATTAATAATTCACCTGGTTCAATCTCGCGAACATACTCAGCACCGATTAAATCGAATGCACAAGTTTCAGAAGCAACTACCCAACCATCACCTAATTTACCTAGTGAAAGTGGACGTAAGCCATGTGGATCACGTGCTACAAGCATTTCTTCTTTTGTCATAACAAGTAATGAATACGCACCTTTTAAAAGGTTTAACGCTTCTTTTACTTTCGCACGGAACGGAGAAAGTTTACTTTTCTTAATTAAATGCGCTACTACTTCTGTATCTGATGTCGAGTGGAAAATGCTTCCTTGACGCTCTAAATACTGTTTTAAGTGATTCGCATTTACTAAGTTTCCGTTATGTGCGATTGAAAGACTGCCTGTTGAAGAGTGGAATAATAGTGGTTGTACATTTTCAATACCACTGCCGCCCGCTGTTGCATAACGTACGTGTGCAATCGCAGCTTTACCGTTTACCGCTTTTAATTTATCTTCATTAAATACCTCATTCACAAGCCCTTCGCCTTTTACCGCACGAAGCACTGAACCGTCTGTTACGACGATTCCAGCACCTTCTTGACCGCGATGTTGAAGAGCATGTAGCCCGTAATAACTAAGGTGTGCTGGATTTGAGTTGCCCCAAATACCAAACACCCCACATTCTTCGTTTAAGCCTCTGATTTCAGCAAGCATGGGATTGCTCCTTTCCAAGCAGAACGGAATTCCTCCACTGTACCTTCTACAAGAACGCCAGCTTCACCGTTAATTGTTACGTTTGCGTCGTTTGTTACGACACCGATTTTTTTCGCGTCCGCTACTACTTCTTCAAATGCTGCAGTGTCTGCCTCTTTTACCGTTACGATGAAACGAGATTGCGATTCAGAGAATAATGCTGTTACTGCTGAACCTTCAAGTGTTACATTCACACCTAAGCCTTGTGCCGCGAATGTTTTCTCAGCAAGTGCAACCGCTACACCGCCTTCAGAAACGTCATGCGCAGATTGAACAAGTCCAGCACGGATTGCTTGTAAAAGTGCTGCTTGGCGCGCTGCTTCAACATCTAAGTTAATTGCTGGTGCTTTCCCTGAAATGTCGCCGTTTAGAAGTTTTTGAAGCTCAGAACCCCCGAATTCAGTTGCCGTTTCACCGATTACATAAACGATGTCCCCAGCGGCTTTTACTTCTTGTGTTGTCACGTGTGCTAAATCTTGTACTAAACCAACCATACCGATTGTTGGTGTTGGGTAAACTGCTACACCTGAACGCTCATTATAAAGCGATACGTTTCCGCCGATTACTGGTGCGTTTAGTGCAGTACAAGCTGCCGCAATTCCGTCAGCAGATTTTTCGATTTGCCAGAAGATTTCTGGTTTCTCTGGGTTACCGAAGTTTAAGCAGTCCGTAATCGCAAGTGGTTGTCCACCTGAACAAACGATGTTACGCGCTGCTTCAGCAACCGCAATTTGGCCGCCTACTTCTGGATCAAGGTAAATATAGCGAGAGTTACAGTCAGTCGTCATCGCTAATCCTTTATTTGTACCGCGCACACGTACTACCGCGGCATCCGAACCTGGTGCAACTACTGTTGATGTACGAACTTGATAGTCATATTGACCATAAACCCATTCTTTGGAAGCAATAGTTGGCGCTTGTAATAGAGCAGATAATGTTTCTTTATAGTCAGCTACAGCTGGTTCCGCGTTTTCCATAGCTTGGAATTCTGCATAGTAAGCTGGTTCAGCAGATGGTTTGTAGTATACAGGTGCATCTTCTGCAAGTGCATCAGCAGGCACGTCTGCTACTACTTCACCGTTGTGGATTAAACGTAATTGTTTGTCGTCAGTTACAACACCTACTGCTACTGCATCTAAATCATATTTATCGAAAATGGCTTTAATTTCATCTTCGCGACCTTTTTTAACAACTAATAACATACGCTCTTGAGATTCAGATAACATCATTTCGTATGCTGTCATGCCTGTTTCACGTTGTGGAATTAAGTCTAAGTTCATTTCTACACCAGAACCTGCTTTAGAAGCCATTTCTGCTGAAGAAGATGTAAGACCAGCCGCCCCCATGTCTTGAATACCAACTAGTGCATCAGACTTCACAACTTCAAGACATGCTTCAAGAAGAAGTTTTTCCATGAATGGATCTCCTACTTGAACTGCTGGACGTTTGTCATCTGAATCTGCTGTTAATTCTTCAGAAGCGAATGTTGCACCGTGAATACCATCGCGGCCTGTTTTCGCTCCAACGTACATTACAGTATTCCCTACACCCGCAGCGATACCTTTTTGGATATCTTGGTGATCGATTAAACCAACACACATGGCATTTACTAATGGGTTTCCTTCATAGCAAGGGTCGAACTGAATTTCGCCCCCTACAGTTGGAATTCCGATACAGTTCCCGTAACCAGCAATCCCTGCTACAACTTCTTCGAATAAGTATTTACCGCGCGCTGATTTAAGTTCACCAAAACGAAGTGAGTTTAACATCGCGATTGGACGTGCTCCCATTGAGAAAACATCACGGATAATACCGCCAACACCAGTTGCCGCACCTTGGTAAGGCTCGATTGCTGATGGATGGTTATGTGATTCCATTTTAAATACAACGGCTTGATTATCACCGATATCCACGATCCCCGCACCTTCACCAGGACCTTGTAAAACTTGAGGACCTGATGTAGGGAATTTGCGTAGAACTGGTTTTGAGTTTTTGTATGAGCAGTGCTCAGACCACATTACTGAGAATAAACCTGTTTCTGTCCAGTTTGGAAGACGACCTAAAATACCTTCTACCATTGCGAATTCTTCGTCTGACATACCCATTCCAGCGTAAAGCTTTTCGTCTTTAATTTGCTCTGCTGTTGGCTCAAACTTAGTTGTTGACATGATTTTCCCTCCACTGCTTCACAATTGATTTAAATAATGTTAATCCATCTGCCCCACCAACAAGCGAGTCTACTGCACGCTCTGGGTGTGGCATCATTCCAAGTACGTTACCGCGCTCGTTAATAATTCCAGCGATATCCTCTAATGATCCGTTCGGGTTTTCACCTGAATATGTGAACACAATTTGGTTGTTTGCTTTTAATTTCGCTAATGTTTCCTCGTCACAGTAGTAGTTTCCTTCACCGTGTGCGATTGGAATATCGATTACTTGGCCTTGTTCATAGCCGTTAGTAAATAATGTGTTGTTATTTTCTACTTTTAACTGAACTGTGCGGCACATGAATTTTAGGTTTTTGTTACGTAATAGCGCACCTGGAAGTAACCCTGCTTCCGTTAAAATTTGGAATCCGTTACAAATACCTAGTACCGGTTTTCCTGAATCTGCTGCTTTTTTCACTTCTGTCATAATGTTTGATTGGTTCGCCATAGCGCCACAACGTAAGTAATCCCCATAAGAGAATCCACCCGGAACTAAAATGCCATCAAAAGCACTTAAATCCGTTTCAGCATGCCAGACATATTCTACTTCTTCACCTAGTTCGTCTTTAATCGCATGATACATATCGATGTCACAGTTTGACCCAGGGAATACGAGTACTGCGAATTTCATGATTAGTTAGCCTCCTCGACTTCATAACGGTAGTCTTCGATGACAACATTCGTTAACACTTTTTCACACATTTCTTTTACTAATGCATCGATGTCACGTGCGCTATCGCCGATTGTTACTTCTAAATATTTACCGATACGTAAGTCTTGTACTTCTTCGTATCCGATTTTAGTTAATGAGCCTTTTACAGCTGAACCTTGTGGATCTAAAATGCTTTCGCGTAATGTTACGTAAATTTTAACTTTTTTCATGAGTTTATTTGCCTCCAAGTTTTTTTAGAATAATTTCATATACTTCTGTTAAACTACCAAGATTGCGGCGGAATACATCTTTATCCAGCTTTCGTTTCGTTTCGGCATCCCATAGACGACAAGTGTCCGGAGAGATTTCATCAGCTAGTAAAACATTACCTTCCGCATCACGTCCAAACTCTAATTTGAAGTCCACTAAAATAATACCTACTTCTTCGAAAATTAGACGCAACACTTCATTTACAGCTAAGCCACCGTCGTATAATGCTTGTACCTCTTCAGGCGTTGCAATATCTAAAATGTCGATATGCTCTGTCGTAATAAGCGGATCGCCAAGATCATCATTTTTGTAATAGTATTCAACGATTGGGCGTTTTAGCGGCGTACCTTCTTCTAATCCAAGGTTTTTCGCTAACGATCCTGCTGCGATGTTACGTACAACAAGTTCGATTGGAATAATATCTACATTACGAACAAGCTGTTCATTATCAGATAAACGTTTAACGAAATGTGACGCAATTCCGGCTGCTTGTAATTTTTCGAAAATTAAAGTCGTAATGCGGTTATTTAAGTTCCCTTTCCCGACGATATCTTCTTTTTTTTCACCGTTAAACGCTGTTGCACTATCTTTATACTCAACGAAGAGGATATTAGCATCCTCTGTTGCGTATAAACGTTTTGCCTTCCCTTCATACAAAAGCTGACCTTTATTCATGACAGAATTCCCCCACAATTTGATTAAATTAGTTTAGTCCAAGACGTTCAAAAATCATGTCTACTTGTTGAATATGGTAGTTGTAGTCGAAGCAATTATCTAATTCTTCCGGTGATAAGTAAGCAGTGATTTTCTCGCTCGCTTCTACTAAAGGACGGAATTGTGTTTGCTCATCCCATGCGCGCGCAGTTAATGGTTGTACTGTGTCATACGCTTCCTCACGAGCTAATCCTTTGTCGATTAAAGCAAGTAAAATGCGTTGAGAGTAAATTAACCCGAATGTACGCCCCATATTACGTTTCATGTTTTCCGGGAATACTGTTAAATTTTTAAGAATGTTACCAAAGCGATTTAGCATGTAGTTCAGTGTAATCGTTGCATCTGGTATGATGACGCGTTCTGCAGATGAATGCGAAATATCACGTTCATGCCATAATGACACGTTTTCAAATGCTGTAACCATATACCCGCGCATTAAGCGAGCCATACCAGTCATATTCTCAGAGCCGATTGGATTACGTTTATGTGGCATTGCAGAAGAACCTTTTTGGCCTTTACCGAATGCTTCCTCAACTTCACGTGTCTCCGATTTTTGTAAGCCTCGTACTTCTGTTGCAAACTTCTCAATTGATGTTGCGATTAATGCAAGTGTTGAGAAGTACTGCGCGTGACGGTCACGTTGTAATGTTTGAGTAGAAATTGGTGCAGCGGCAAGTCCTAACTTCTCACAAACGTATGCTTCAACTTTTGGGTCGATATTTGCGTATGTTCCAACAGCACCACTCATTTTACCTGTTTCGATAATTTTCGCAGCTGCCTCGAAGCGCTCCAAGTTACGGCGCATTTCTTCAAGCCATAGAGCAAGCTTTAACCCGAATGTTGTCGGTTCAGCATGTACACCGTGCGTGCGGCCCATCATTACTGTGTATTTATGCTCTTTCGCTTTTTCAGTAATAATATCAATGAACATGTGTAAATCTTTACGCAAAATTTCGTTTGCCTGTTTGATTAAGTAAGAAAGCGCTGTGTCTACTACGTCCGTTGAAGTTAAGCCATAATGTACCCATTTGCGTTCTTCACCTAGTGTTTCAGAAACGGCACGTGTAAATGCAACAACATCATGACGTGTTTCTTGTTCAATTTCTAAAATACGGTTTACATCGAATGATGCGTTAGCACGAATTTTAACAACGTCCTCTTTCGGAATATCGCCGATTTCAGCCCATGCCTCACATGCTAAAATTTCAACCTCTAACCAAGCTTGATAACGATTTTCTTCTGTCCAAATTGCACCCATTTCAGGGCGTGTATAACGTTCGATCATATAATTTCTCCTTCTACTCTGACCAGATGCCAGAATCCTCGACTTGTTGAAGTGCTTCAGTTAAATCATCAGTCATAATAGTTATATGACCCATTTTACGATTAACTTTGGCTTCAGCTTTCCCATAAAGGTGTATAGACCAATCAGGATATTTTGAAATTGAATTGGTTAATGGAACTACATGTTGTCCGAGCACATTCACCATAATTGATGGTGCCCAAAGTCTAGGCTTGCGTAATGGCCAGCCACACACAGCACGGATATGTTGTGTGAATTGTGAAATGTTGCAAGCTTCGATTGAATAATGACCAGAATTATGTGGTCTAGGTGCGCACTCGTTGATGATTATTCCGCCATCTTCTAGGACGAACATTTCTACAGCTAATGTACCAATAAGCTCAAGGTGGTCGGCAATTTTTGCTGCTGCTTCTTCTGCCTTCTTTTCCGTATCTTCAGTAATACGTGCCGGCACAATTGTTTCATGTAAAATGTGATTCACATGAATATTTTCGCCGACTGGTAAGCAGCATGTTTCTCCTTGTCCATTACGTTGAACAATAACTGAAATTTCTTTAGTAAAAGATACGAAACCTTCTGCAATGCATTGCGAATGTTCGAATAATTCTTCCGCTAAAGGTAGGTCTTCGTTGGATTTTAATAACTGTTGCCCTTTACCGTCATAACCACCACGTACCGTTTTTACAATACATGGGAATCCAATTTGATGGATACTAGCAACCAGTTCTCCATATGTATCTGCAACAACATATGGCGCTACTGGACAACCTGCTTCAACAATTGCAGCCTTTTCCGTCACACGATTTTGTGTAATACGTACTAACTCAGCTCCTTGAGGAACGTAAGCAATTTCCGTTAGTCGTTTTAACCCTGCATAATCAATGTTCTCAAATTCATATGTGATCACATCACTTACTTCAGCTAATTCCTCTAATGCCCCTTCATCATCATAAGGTGCAACTATTCGAATATCTGCAACTTGTCCACAAGGTGAATCCATTGTTGGCTCTAACACCGCAACTTTATAACCCGCTTCCTTTGCTGCAACGGCCATCATACGACCAAGCTGTCCCCCACCAATAATACCAATTGTTTGCCCTGGATAAATCATCTTCGTCACACTAGGTCACCTGAGCTTTCTAGTACTTGTTGCTTCGTAGCCTCTCGACGAGCATCAAGCTTATTTGCTAGATCCACGTCTGTTGTCGATAAAATTTGTGCGGCAAGTAAACCTGCGTTTGTCGCACCTGCTTTACCAATCGCTACTGTTGCAACTGGAACACCACCAGGCATTTGAACGATTGATAATAATGAATCCAATCCGTTTAACGCTCTTGATTGCACGGGAACACCAATGACAGGTAAAGTTGTTTTTGCCGCAACCATTCCTGGCAAGTGAGCTGCTCCTCCAGCACCTGCAATAATTACTTGAATGCCACGACGGCGTGCTGCTTCCGCATATTCAAACATTAAGTCCGGTGTGCGGTGTGCAGATACCACTTGCTTCTCATACGGTACATTTAATTCGTCTAAAATATCACATGCATGTTTCATTGTTTCCCAGTCACTAGAACTGCCCATAATAACGCCGATTTTTGGATTCATGAGTTTCGCTCCCTTGTATAAAAAGATAAACGGGTATTTATCTCGCTTCTTCTTAAAATAGTAGATGTCTGCTGAACAATGTAAAAAAAGTCCCCAAATAATCTACTCTCTACGCGTTAGAAAGCAGACTACTTGAGGACCAAATTAAAAGAATATGCAGACAAATCATCTGAAGACACACCCTTTACAAATTCCCAAAGTTGCTTTCCCGCATAGTCCGGTGTTTACGGTACCGGGTAGAGACACTAGAGCCATATTATCTAGCATATATGAGGGGTTTAATGTTTTTCCTTTTCACATTTTAACAAGTGTTGAACAGAAAAGCAATGCAAAAATGCGAACGATAAATTTTCATAAAAAGATAATGTTCGGTTTTTCGTCTTATTTATTTTATTCTCCTATTAAAATACCTTTAAATTTTATTTTTTGACGTAAATAGGTCGGTTCACCATCAACAATGTGGAACACAGGCTCTTCCTTGCGCCCAAACGGCATATACCCATCTTTGTTCATTCTATCCAAACATTGCTCAATTGTTTCGTTTTCTTCTACTTCATACCAAACTTGCTTTTTTGACAACTGGATACATCCTTCCGATTTAGATAAGTTGTTACTACTATAACACGCAGGTACCGAACTTTCTCTTACCATACAAAAACGACAAAAATTTTTCAAAACAAACAACAGTTACGTGAATTAATCATAAAATCCGGATATTTCTATTTAATGGAAGAAACTTTTTCGTTGGAGTGACGATTCGATACTCGGCACTCGTCAGCGAAGGCATCTTTTTATAGCATAAATCAACAATCTAGTTTAACCGAAGCAAAAAAAAAGAACCCGCAAAGCGAGCTCCTATTTAAATTATTGATCTTCAATTAGGATATAAGTTGCTTTTACCGGACCATGTACACCGACGATTAAAACCATTTCGATATCAGCCGAATTACTTGGACCTGTCATAAAGAGAATGCAAGAAGGTATTTGCTCACCCTTTTGAATGTTTTCGTGAATATGGCGAGCCGCTTGCGTCATACGCGGTACGAGTGTGCTTTTTGGGATCAAGACAATCGATTTTTCCGGTAAGAAATTGATTGTGCGCCCACGATTTTTATCACTATATAACATCGCCGTCGCAGATTCTGCCAATGTCATTTCACTAATTGTAATACCAATATTCGCTTTTTCAGCATATCGAATATTTTCTTCGGGATTTTTTTCATCCCATTCATAAAAGGCAATGTCATTTTTTGGCCATTGCTCCGTCATTAATGGTAATAGACCAAATTTTTCGAATCGGTCGTCCTTCCATGTAATGACTGATTTCCCACCACATTCATCAACCACCTGCTGTAATGTAGTTGCTAGTTGTTCAGTTGTTGTTGAAACAAAGCTTGTGTGGATATTTTGACATTGCTTTTTTAACACTTCTACTAATTCATCGGGTGTCGCATCTTTTAGTACTTCATGCTGAGGTTGAAATTTCCATACAGGACGTTCAACCTGTTTACGTACTGGACGCCCGAGATTATCTGCAATATTATTTAGAAAGTTTTCACGATTATAAATAGTCATTATTGATCTCCTTTCTGACGCTTTTTCAGCCAGTTACGGAAACTCTCTTTGTTCGGTGCGGGGAAATCACGTTCCTCCGTCCACGCCTTTAATGGACCTGGACCATTTGTAATTTTATCGTCCTTTACAAACGGTGACATGAGAGGTGATGCTACTTTTGTCGCCACATTAAATAGGGGTGAAGTTGATGCACCATAACCAAATGCCTTCATCATCAATCTTTCAGAAATAGGTGCTTTGCCTTCGATTTCTACAATTTTTTGACGGTGCTTATGCAGCAATTCATGCAGTGGAATCTTAACTGGGCAGGCATCTGTACATGCACCACAAAGCGTTGATGCATATGGTAGTTCTTTGAAGTCATCATACCCACCTAATAATGGCGTTAACACTGCACCGATTGGGCCGGAATAAATCGAACCGTACGAATGACCACCAACATGGCGATAAACAGGACAAGCATTGACACAAGCTGCACAACGGATACATTGCAGGACAGATTGGAATTCTGTACCTAAAATTTTCGAACGCCCATTATCGACAATAACTAAATGGAACTCTTCTGGACCATCTGTATCGCCTTCGTCTTTAACACCTGTTAATGTTGTAATATAACTAGTCAGCTTTTGTCCGACTGCGCTACGAGTTAATAAGCCTACCAGTACTTCCATCTCTTCGAATGTAGGTACAATACGCTCCATACCCATTACGGTAATTTGCGTTTTTGGTAGTGCAGTTACTAAATCTGCGTTACCTTCATTAGTTACGAGGGTAATGGAACCACTTTCTGCAATGGCAAAGTTACACCCTGTGATACCGATATCGGCCGTTAAATATTCTTGGCGTAGCTTCTCACGTACAAAGAGTGCCATTTCTTCCGGTTGTTCGGTTTTATCGTAGCCGATTTTATCCTTGAAAATATCGCGGATTTGGTGACGATTTTTATGAAGTGGGGGCACGATAATATGAGATGGTGGCTCGTGATCATTTAATTGCAAAATATATTCACCTAAATCAGTTTCAATAACTTCACAGCCAGCTTCTTCTAATACAGCATTTAAATTGATTTCTTCTGTTACCATAGATTTCGCTTTCACAATTTTTTTTGCTGCTTTTTCAATGGCTACATTTTTTATATATTCCGATGCATCTTCCGCTGTTTGTGCAAAAAAAACATGCCCACCACGTTTCACGATGTTTTCGCTTAGTTCAAAAAGATACGCATCTAAATTTTCAAGTACGTGCTGGCGAATTTCCTCCCCGTGCGAGCGCCATTCTTCCCAATTACCCATTTCGTCAACTTGTGCTTGACGTCGCGTTTGAAAACGTTCTTGTGCACTTGAGACTGCACCGCGCATAAAGCTGTCATTTAAGTTTTCCGAGACACGGTTTTTAAATTGATCATCACTTGTTTTCATTGCCATAAAAAATCCCCCCTCTACCTGCTATTTAGTACTTCTGCAATATGCATGACTTTTATTGACTTATCTTTACGACCAATTCGACCACCAATATTAATTAGGCAACCTGCATCTGCCCCGATTAGAATATCTGCTTCTGTTTCTTCCACATTACATACTTTTTCGTCAACCATTTGACCTGAAATATTGCCCATTTTTACAGAGAATGTTCCGCCAAATCCACAACAACGTTCCTTCCCTGGAAGTTCGACATACTCCAGACCTTTTACATTTTTCAGTAATATCATCGGCGCTTCTTTAACGCCGAGTAAACGTGTCATATGGCATGACGTATGGTAAGTTGCTTTGCCGTCAAGACGAGCACCAACATCTTCTACCTTTAATACGTCAACAATAAATTCTGTTAGCTCATATGTTTTATCTGCTAAGCTTTGTGCTCTTGTTTCCCAAACATTATCGCCTTTAAAAATATGTGGGTATTCTTTAAACATATAGGCACATGATCCCGACGGTGTTACAACATATTCCGCTTTTTCAAATGCAGTAATCATATTTTTCATCGTACTTTTTGATTCTTCTACATATCCACTATTGTAAGATGGTTGCCCACAGCAAACTTGGCTTGTTGGGAAGTCGATTTCACAACCAAGTCTTTCTAGTAGTTCTACAGTCGCTTTCCCGACATTTCCTTGGAACATGTCAACAAGACAAGTAGCAAATAATGTGACTTTCATAGTTCTCCCCCTCAGTAGTTAGCATACATAAATTCAACTGGTCATCTGATGACTTGATGTTAACATAATGTGTAAAATCATACTATACTTTTTTTCTGATTTTAATGGTTTTCCGTGAATATTTAAATAATTTCGACCTGGTGCTTTATAGATAAAAAAAGCGTATATCACAGTCAATTAAGACCGTATGTATACGCGGGAATACTAATCAAGTTATTGTTTTACCTAAATATTGCATAAGGATCTTTTCGACATTGCTTAAATGGGACGACATCGCCATTTCTGCGAGTTCTGGATTTTTTTGTTTAATGGCCAAGAAAATCTGCATATGTTCATCGTATAGTTGTTCACTTGTTGTTTTTTTTGAAAATAGCCAGATTCTACGGGTTTCACGCATCGTTTCAATCATCAGTACAGACACTTGGTCGAGTAAATTAGCTAACAGTGGATTTTGAGAAGCAGTCGCAATGGCCGTATGAAAATCAAAATCGACTTTTTCACCAAGCTCACCATTGCCTTGTACGCGCTTCATCTCTTCTAGAATACGCTCTAACTGTTCGATATCTTCTTGCGTTCGCTTTTTTGCAGCACTTGCAGCAATACCCACTTCGATAATTTTTCGTAGTTCGAGTAAATTGGGCACGGTTTGTCTGTTTGATAGGATAGAGGTAGAGAGCGGGAAATCAAGCTGGTGCTCTGAAAATTCTTTTACGAATGTGCCAGAACCTTGTTTGATTTCAATTAAGCCCATTGCCTTTAATGCCGACATTGCTTCCCTAACAGCAGAGCGACTGACTTGTAATTGCTCTGCTAAATGTTCGACTGAATCGATTCTATCACCTGGTTTTAATTCGTTACTACGTATTTTATTATGCAGTATTTCGCATACTTCTTCGTACTTTTTCTTTGTTTGGACTTGTTGGAATTTCAAAACGTACAACTCCTTTATTTATCGATAAGAAAGGACATCATCTCTCCTTATATTGGGCGAGATGTGTCTTTCTAATAAAAATACTCATGATTTTAAACTAATTATACATCAAGATTTTAAAAAAGCCTGTACATACATTTATTTTTACCATATTCCCTTTGAATAGAAAAAATATATTGAATTATAAGAATTCATTACCTATAATCAAATTCATAAAGTCATCTGATGACCTAACCTTCAGATGACTTTTAAGCTAGGTAGGAAATAAAACATGGGGGGTAAGAAAATGTCGTTCACTCAAAATTTTACAGCGGTTGCTGACAGTCTTGGTTGGTCGGCACTAGTTGCAACAATTCCGATTATTTACTTTTTTTGGGCATTAGCTATTAAGAAAATGAAAGGATACATAGCGGGTCTTACAACATTAATTCTCGCATTAATTGTAGCAACTATTGCATTTCAAGTACCAGTAGCAACAGCATTAGCATCTGCTTCACAAGGGGCTGTATACGGATTAGTTCCAATTGGTTGGATTATCATTACATCTGTTTTCCTTTATAATCTGACAGTCAAAACAGGCCATTTCAATATTATTCGTTCTTCTGTATTGTCCATTACAGAAGATAGACGTATTCAAGCATTATTGATAGCGTTTTCATTCGGTGCATTTTTAGAAGGTGCCGCTGGATTTGGAGCGCCGGTTGCAATTTCTGCAGCGTTATTAGTAGGTTTAGGTTTTAAACCACTACAAGCAGCTGGTCTTTGTTTAATCGCCAATACAGCACCTGTAGCATTCGGTGCGATTGGTGTACCGATAACTGTAATGGAAGGAATTACAGGCATTCCAGCGTTAGAAATTTCTAAAATGGTTGGTCGTCAGTTACCGATTTTAGCAGTATTTATTCCATTCATGCTTGTATTCATCATGGTTGGTTATAAAAAAACAGCGGAAGTATTACCAGCGATATTAATTTCAGGTATTTCTTTTGCGATTACACAGTTTTTAAGTTCTAACTTCTTAGGACCTGAATTACCAGACGTATTATCATCATTAGTATCATTATTCGCCTTAGCAATTTTCATGCGTTTCTGGAAACCAAAACAAATTTACCGTTTTGAAAATGAAAAAAATGATTTAGCCTCACAAAAAGAACATTATTCAGCAACGGAAATTATTACGGCTTGGTCACCATTTATCGTCTTAACGGTATTCATCTCTGCATGGGGCATTCCAACGATTAAAAAAGCCCTTGTTGGTACGTATGAAGGAGACAATGCCCTACTAAATAGCTTAAATACTATCGGTCATGCGTTAACTTTTAAACCGGAAGTACCATTTTTACATAATGTCGTGATCGACGGTGCGACAGGACTAGAAATTGCGGCAGTATATAAACTAGAGCTACTTGGTGCAGCCGGTACAGCAATATTATTTGCAACAATTGTTTCAAAATTCGTTTTAGGTATTTCGTGGAGTGATTGGTGCAAAACATTCTTTGAAACAGTCAATGAGATTAAGTACCCCCTTCTAACAATTTGTTGTGTAGTTGGTTACGCGTATGTAGCCAACACAGCAGGTATGATGGCTACACTTGGTTTAATACTTGCTAAAACAGGAGCATTATTCCCATTCTTCTCACCAATCCTTGGTTGGTTAGGGGTTGTTGTAACCGGATCAGATACATCGTCAAATGTATTGTTCGCGAAATTACAACAAGTCACGGCAGAATCTGTTGGTATGGACCCAGTATTAGCCTTAGCAGCAAATACTGGTGGTGGTGTAACAGGTAAAATGATTTCACCTCAAACACTTGCCGTAGCTGCTGCTGCTGTAGGACTAGCTGGTAAAGAATCCGAGTTATTAAAATTCGCATTCAAATATAGTATCGTTTTATTATTCGCGATTTGTATTTTAACGTACTTACAAAGTACCGTTTTAACATGGATGATTCCATAAAATATAAAAAAATGAAGCAGTATGATCTAGGTATCATACTGCTCATTATTTTAAAAGTGAGGGACAACAATATGAAACAAACTCAAAAGATTTTAGTAGCCAATCGTGGCGAAATTGCGATTCGTATTTTCCGTGCTTGTACAGAATTAAAATTACAAACAGTAGCAATATATTCCCATGAAGATAATGGGGCCTTTCACCGTTTTAAAGCTGATGAAGCCTATTTAGTCGGTGCAGGCAAAAAACCGATTGATGCATACTTAGATATTGAAGGGATTTTAGCGATTGCCAAAGAAGCTAATGTAGATGCGATTCACCCTGGATACGGTTTCTTGTCCGAAAATGTAGAGTTTGCACGACGTTGTGAAGAAGAAGGGATTACTTTCATTGGGCCAACATCGAAGCATCTCGATATGTTCGGGGATAAAGTCAAGGCACGTGCACAAGCGATTTCAGCAGGTATTCCAGTAATTCCTGGTACTGATGGTCCGGTTGCCAATTTAGCAGAGGTAGAGAACTTTGCTGATACATATGGATATCCAGTGATGATCAAAGCGGCACTTGGTGGCGGTGGTC
This sequence comes from Solibacillus sp. FSL H8-0538, assembly GCF_038003525.1. Lineage (NCBI taxonomy): Bacteria > Bacillati > Bacillota > Bacilli > Caryophanales > Caryophanaceae > Solibacillus > Solibacillus sp. FSL H8-0538. Next base: position 3,338,153 of record NZ_JBBOPI010000001.1, read on the forward strand.
GAGGGATGCGTTTAGTAGAACGCGTAGAAGACTTAGCCTCTGCTTATGAACGTGCTAAATCTGAAGCAAAAGCAGCGTTCGGTTCTGATGAGGTTTATGTAGAAAAAGCGATTATTAAGCCAAAGCATATTGAAGTGCAAATATTAGGTGACGTACATGGTAATATTGTGCATCTATATGAACGTGATTGTTCTATTCAACGCCGTCATCAAAAAGTAGTTGAAATTGCGCCGTCAAATTCGATTTCAGCAGATTTACGTAACCGGATTTGTGATGCAGCTGTAAAACTAACAAAAAATGTAAACTACGTAAATGCGGGAACAGTGGAATTTTTAGTCACTGGCAATGAATTTTTCTTTATCGAAGTTAATCCCCGTATTCAAGTGGAACATACGATTACAGAAATGGTCACTGGAATTGATATTGTGCATACACAAATTAAAATTGCACAAGGGCACGCGTTGCATGATACAGAAATAGCCATGCCACAGCAAGTAGATATCCCGCTATTTGGTTATGCGATTCAGTCACGTATTACAACTGAAGATCCAAAAAATAATTTCATGCCAGATACCGGTAAGTTAATGGTATACCGTTCAAGTGGCGGCTTCGGTGTCCGTCTCGATGCAGGTAATGGTTTTCAAGGTGCAGTCGTAACACCCCACTATGACTCATTGCTCGTTAAATTATCGACATGGGGTATGACATTTGAGGAAGCCGCTCAAAAAATGGACCGTAACTTACGTGAATTCCGTATTCGTGGTGTCAAAACGAATATTCCATTTTTAGAAAACGTCGTACTGCACGAAAATTTTATTAGTGGTCAATTTGATACAAGCTTTATCGATACAACACCTGAACTCTTTATGTTCCCAGAACGTAAAGACCGTGGAACAAAGCTACTTAGCTATATCGGCAATGTCACACTAAATGGCTTCCCAGGTGTAGAGAAGCGTACAAAGCCAATTTTTGTGCAACCGAATATACCAATCTTTGAGGCAGCCCCATTATCGGGCACAAAACAAATTTTAGATACACTAGGTGCAGACGGATTAGTGAAGTGGGTGAAGGCGCAGCAGGATGTCCTGCTAACGGATACAACATTCCGAGATGCTCACCAATCGCTTCTTGCAACACGTATCCGTTCGAAAAATATGGTTGAAATTGCCGATGCTACAAGTCAGATGATGAATGATTACTTCTCACTTGAAATGTGGGGTGGTGCTACATTTGATGTCGCCTATCGTTTCTTAAAAGAAGATCCATGGAAACGACTAGAGCAACTACGTAAGCAAGTACCGAATGTATTGTTCCAAATGCTACTACGCGGTGCCAATGCGGTCGGTTATACAAACTATCCGGATAATTTAATCCGTGAATTCATCAAAGAATCGGCATCGTCAGGTATTGATGTATTCCGTATTTTTGACTCTCTAAACTGGATTAAAGGCATGGAAGTGGCAATTGATGAAGTACGCAACAGCGGTAAAATCGCAGAAGCGGCCATTTGCTATACTGGCGATATTTTAGACCATCGTCGCGCGAAATATACAGTACAGTACTATAAAGAAATGGCGAAAGAGCTTGAAAAAACAGGCGCACATATTTTAGCCATTAAAGATATGGCCGGTCTGTTAAAACCAGAAGCAGCCTATCGTTTAATTTCGGAATTAAAAGAAGTATCGGATTTACCAATTCACTTGCACACACATGACACGAGCGGTAATGGCATTTATGTGTATGCAAAGGCAATTGAAGCGGGTGTAGATATTATCGATACAGCACTTGGCTCTTTAGCTGGGTTAACATCGCAGCCAAGTGCCAATTCCCTTTATTATGCAGTGAAGGGCAATGAGCGCAATGTCCGTGCAGATATCGAATCACTTGAAAAACTATCTTATTACTGGGGCGATGTGCGTAAATATTATGTGGACTTTGAAAGCGGCATGAATGCACCACATTCTGAAGTGTATGTACATGAGATGCCAGGTGGTCAGTATAGTAACTTACAGCAGCAAGCAAAAGCAGTAGGTCTAGGTGATCGCTGGGATGAAGTAAAGACAATGTATTCACGTGTGAATTTATTATTTGGCGATATTGTCAAAGTAACACCCTCCTCAAAAGTAGTAGGCGATATGGCATTATTCATGGTGCAAAATGATTTAGATGAAGGAAACATTGGTGAACGAGGATTAGCACTCGATTTCCCCGATTCAGTCATTGAATTCTTCCAAGGGTATTTAGGACAACCACATGGTGGCTTCCCTGAAAAACTGCAAAAGGTCATTTTAAAGAATCGTGAAGCAATTACAGTTCATCCAGGTGAACTACTAGCACCGGTTGATTTTGAAAAATTGACAACAGAGCTTGCAGAAAAAATCGGTCGCACTCCTTCACACCAAGACGTATTAGCCTATGCATTGTATCCAAAAGTATTTGAAGAATATTCAAAAATGAATGCGCAGTTTGGTGATATTTCGGTATTAGATACACCAACATTCCTATATGGTCTAAGACTTGGTGAAGAAATCGAAGTAGAAATCGAAAAAGGGAAGACATTGATTATTAAGTTAGTATCAATCGGTGAGCCACAGCACGATGGTACGCGTGTCATGTACTTCGAAATCAACGGTCAGTCTCGTGAGTTAGTGATACAAGATTTGACCGTAGAGGTGGATGGCAACCAAGCACCAAAAGCCAATCCAGCAAATCCAAATCAAATCGGTGCGACAATGCCGGGCACGGTGCTGCAAGTTGTAATATCAAAAGGCAGTAAGGTGAAACGCGGCTATCATTTAATGATTACTGAAGCGATGAAAATGGAAACAACGGTCCAAGCACCAAAAGATGGTATTGTAAAAGAGGTCTATGTATTGACAGGAAATGCAATTTCTACTGGTGATTTGTTAGTTGAATTAGAATAGAAGAAAACCCTATCCGCTAGTATTTTCGGATAGGGTTATTTTTTTAGTATATAATCTCTTCCTATTTGAAACGAGATACGTCTTTTTAGTCAAACTTATTAATTTATCTTTCGGAAGTGAAAACTACACCTATGCCCTTCGACAGAAATAACTTTTCGTTGAAACGCACATTCATTTAGCCATACTTCCTAGCCTTGTATACAATTGATGTTTTATCACAACAGTGTCATTAAAGTTTAATCAAATGAAATAACCATAATTAAAAAACCCCAAGGAACTAAATCCTTGGGGTTTCTGTTCCGCGAAGCGACGTCCTACTCTCACAGGGGGAAGCCCCCAACTACCATCGGCGCTAAAGAGCTTAACTTCCGTGTTCGGTATGGGAACGGGTGTGACCTCTTTGCCATCATCACTTCACTTATTTAGTTGAAAGCTTATTCTTTCAAAACTGGATAAACGGTTCATTGAATGCAATTCATAATGTAATAATGTGGTTAAGTCCTCGATCGATTAGTATTCGTCAGCTCCATGTGTCGCCACACTTCCACCTCGAACCTATCTACCTCATCGTCTTTGAGGGATCTTACTTACTTGCGTAATGGGAAATCTCATCTTGAGGGGGGCTTCATGCTTAGATGCTTTCAGCACTTATCCCGTCCATACATAGCTACCCAGCGATGCCTTTGGCAAGACAACTGGTACACCAGCGGTATGTCCATCCCGGTCCTCTCGTACTAAGGACAGCTCCTCTCAAATTTCCTACGCCCACGACGGATAGGGACCGAACTGTCTCACGACGTTCTGAACCCAGCTCGCGTACCGCTTTAATGGGCGAACAGCCCAACCCTTGGGACCGACTACAGCCCCAGGATGCGATGAGCCGACATCGAGGTGCCAAACCTCCCCGTCGATGTGGACTCTTGGGGGAGATAAGCCTGTTATCCCCGGGGTAGCTTTTATCCGTTGAGCGATGGCCCTTCCATGCGGAACCACCGGATCACTAAGCCCGTCTTTCGACCCTGCTCGACTTGTAGGTCTCGCAGTCAAGCTCCCTTATGCCTTTACACTCTACGAATGATTTCCAACCATTCTGAGGGAACCTTTGGGCGCCTCCGTTACTCTTTAGGAGGCGACCGCCCCAGTCAAACTGTCCGCCTGACACTGTCTCCTACCCCGCTAAGGGGCATGGGTTAGAAGTTCAATACAACCAGGGTAGTATCCCACCGACGCCTCCTCCGAAGCTGGCGCTCCGGGATCTCTGGCTCCTACCTATCCTGTACAAGTTGTACCAAAATTCAATATCAGGCTACAGTAAAGCTCCACGGGGTCTTTCCGTCCTGTCGCGGGTAACCTGCATCTTCACAGGTACTATAATTTCACCGAGTCTCTCGTTGAGACAGTGCCCAGATCGTTACGCCTTTCGT